>CAYTDW010000020.1:0-12431 GCA_964436585.1 uncultured Halioglobus sp.
GTCAGCTACGCCGTGTCCGGCGACCTGGTCGGCTACTGGGGGTACTACCCGGCCGAGGGCGACTGGGGCAAGGTGCCGGTATGGGGTTGCGCCAATGTGGTGGCATCCGGCTGTGCCGAGGTGCCGGTGGGCGAGCGGCTGTGGGGCTTCTTCCCCATGGCGAGCCACGCGGTATTGCGCCCGGGAAAAGTGCGTGAAGACCAGTTCGTCGACAGCGCGGAACATCGCCGGACCCTGCCGGCGCTCTACAACGGCTACCGCCGCACCCGGGCCGAGCCGGCGTTCCTGCAGGCCATGGAAGTCGAGCGCTGCCTGCTGTTTCCCCTGTTTGCCACCTCGTTCCTGATCAATGACTACCTCCTGGATAACGATTTTTTTGGCGCCCGGCAGGTATTGATTGGCTCCGTGTCCTCCAAAACCGGCTTCGGCCTGGCGCAGATGCTGCACGCTGACCCGGCCGTAACCCCGCGGGTCGTGGGCCTGACGTCCGCCCCCAATGTTGAATTCATGCAGCAGCTGGGCTGCTGTGACGCCCTGGTGACCTACGGCGATGAAGCGACGATCGACGCCACGGTGCCGGCAGTCTATGTGGATATGTCCGGCGACACGACATTGCGCAGCGTGCTGCACAATCTGTTGGGCGCCAACATGGTGGCGAGCGAGTCCGTGGGGGCTACCCACTGGGAGGCCTGGGGCGCGGCCGGCGATCTTCCGGGCGCCAGGCCGAGATTCTTCTTTGCCCCCAGCCAGATCGACAAGCGCGAGGCAGACTGGGGCCCCGGGGTGGCGATGATGAGGGCAATGACGGCCAGCGCGGATGTCGCCCGCAAAGTGCAGGGCAGTCTGGCGGTGGAATGGGTGCGGGACGCCCAGGGGCTGGCCGCGCTCTGGAACGACCTGCTCGACAACCGGGTGTCACCCAACCGGGGGCTGATGGTGTCGCTGCTCTAGCCAGCGGGCTGCAGCCGGCAATCAGGCGCTGTCACCACGGTCAGGATTAGCGAGGTTCCTGTGAAAAAGTTCATTGTCATCCTCCTGCTCCTGGCTGTGGGGGCATATGCCGGCTGGCAGAACCGGGTCAACCTGCTGGTGTGGGGGCTGCCCCTGGTCGCCAAGCTGACGCGGCCCGTCGGGCCCAACATCCCGGTGGAATGGCCCGACGGGCCGGCAACCGCCAGCCAACCGCCGGCGCAGCGACCGCCCAATATCGTCTTCATCCTCGCGGATGACATGGGCTTTAACGATATCTCCCTCTATAACGGCGGCGCGGCGGACGGCAGCGTGATGACTCCCCATATCGACGCCATCGCCCGGGAGGGCGTGGTGTTTGCAGACGGGTATGCCGCCAACGCGGTCTGCGCGCCCTCCCGCGCGTCGCTGATGACCGGGCGCTACTCGACCCGATTCGGCTTCGAATTCACCCCCTTCATGAATATCGGGACCACGATCTTCCAGTGGATGTCCGATCTCGATCCCCCACCCCTGCCTGTGATTATCGACCACGCAGGGGCTAAGGCGCTGCCGCCCTTCCAGGAGCTGGGCATGCCGGCAGCGGAGATCACGATTGCCGAGCTGTTGCAGTCCCGCGGCTATCACACGGCCCATATCGGTAAATGGCACCTGGGTTACCTTCCCGGCATGCGCCCTGAGGACCAGGGTTTTGACAATAGTCTCAACATGGCGGGCACCCTCTACCTGCCCGAGGATGATCCGAACGTGGTCAATGCCAAACGCGAGGACGACGGCATTGACCGCATGGTGTGGGCCACGGCCCGGTACGCGGCGCAGTTCAACAGTGGTGAGCAGTTCCAGCCCGAGGCTTACCTGACGGACTACTACACCGACGAAGCCATCAAGTTCATAGAAGCCAATCGCAATCGCCCTTTTTTCCTCTACCTCGCGCACTGGGGTGTCCACAACCCCCTGCAGGCGACCCGGGAGGATTATGACGCCTTCCCCCACATCGAGGACCCTACCCTGCGGGTTTACGCCGGCATGATCCGCGCCCTCGACCGCAGCGTGGGCCGCATCCGCCAGGCGCTGGCGGACAATGGCCTGAGTGACAACACCCTGATTGTCTTTACCAGTGACAACGGCGGCGCCGGTTATATCGGCCTGCCTGATATCAACAAGCCTTTCCGGGGCTGGAAACTCAATCACTTCGAGGGCGGCATCCACGTGCCCTTCATGGCCAGCTGGCCCGCCCGCATCGCGCCGGGCACGGTGGTATCAGACCCGGTCCACCATTTCGACCTGTTCCCCACCTTCGCCGCCGCCGGGGGTGCAGCGTTGCCCACGGACCGCACGCTGGACGGTGTCGACCTGCTGCCTTTCGTGCGGGGCGAGGCTGCCGGCGCACCCCACCGCACCCTGTTCTGGCGCGAGGGCTACCAGCAGGCGGTACTCCATGACGGCTGGAAGCTGATTCGGGCGGACCAGCCGGACCAGCCCGCGGGGACCGGGCAGAAAAAATGGTTGTTCAATCTCGCCGCGGATCCGACCGAGCAGGACAACCTGGCGGCGCAATTACCTGATAAAGTGGCTGCCCTGGAGGCGCTGCTGGCGGCCCATAACGCCGAGCAGGCCGAGCCCATGTGGCCGAGCGTGGTCCAGAACCCGCAATTAATCGACACGCCGGGCGGTGTGCCCTACGCGCAGGGCGATGAGTACATCTACTGGCCCAACTGAAACGGATGGGGAGGCCTGTTTTGGCTGAGCCGGGTTACGATCCCAAGTACATCGGAGGCAGCGAGATTCGCAGCCAGGGCAGGGCGGTCAAACCCCGTGACGCCGCCACCCTGATTATCGTGCGCAGCGATGGCAGCGAACCCCGGATACTGATGGGGCAGCGCGCTGCCGGGCACAAATTCATGCCCAACAAGTTTGTCTTTCCCGGCGGCAAGGTGGACGCCGCGGACCATCGCCTGCGGCCTCCCCACGACCTGCACCCGGCCGTGATGGCGCGGCTCGCGCGCGGTTGTTCCGCAACCCGGGCCCGGGCCCTGGCCCTTGCCGCAATCCGCGAAACCTATGAGGAAACCGGGCTGGTGCTGGGCGAGCCGGACACCCCCACCCTGAAAACCCGTTCGCCGCACTGGCGCAGCTTCCTGCAGTTCGATGTAAATCCGCGCCTGGACCGCCTGCACCTCGTCGCCAGGGCCATCACCCCGCCCTACCGCAGCAGGCGCTACGACGCGCGCTTCTTCATGGCGGACGCCGAACTCATCCAGGGCGATGTGCACGAGGCGCCCCAGGGTTCCGGTGAACTGCTGCGGCTGCACTGGGTGGCGCTGGCCGATACCCACGCACTGCCCCTGCCCAGTATCACCCGCATGGTGCTGGGTGAAGTCCAGCGGCGACTCGAGCAGGGCCATGCACCGGAGGATCCCGGACCGTTCATCTATTTTCGCAACGGCAGGACCGTGATCGATGAAATCTGAGCAGGTACATTCATAGGAGGCGACATGATTTCCGCAACAATGCCCTACGCAAAGAATTACCAGGAGGTCCATGGCAAAAAAATTGCCTGGGTGGAAGCCGGTGAGGGCGACCCCATCGTGTTGCTGCACGGCAACCCCACATCCTCCTACCTGTGGCGCAACGTGATACCGGAGCTGGTCGGCAGCGGCCGGGTGATTGCCCCGGACCTGATCGGTCAGGGCGACTCAGAGAAACTGCCGGCCAGTGACGGCCCCGGGCGCTACACCTTTCTCACCGTCTACAAGTATCTCGACGGCCTGCTGGCGGCGATCGGCGCGGACCGGAACGTCACCCTGGTCATCCACGACTGGGGCAGCGCCCTGGGCTTTTACTGGGCGCAGCAGCACCCGGACGCCGTGCGCGGCATCGCCTATATGGAGGGGATCGTCTGCCCGCTGACCTGGGAGGACTGGCCCGAGGCGGCGCGGGGGATATTCCAGGGTTTCAGGTCGCCCAAGGGCGAGGAGCTGGTGCTGCAGCGCAATGTGTTTGTCGAGGCGGTACTGCCCAGCTCGGTCATCCGCAAGCTGGGTGAGGAAGAGATGCAGCACTACCGCGCCGCCTTTTCCACGCCAGATGACCGCCAGCCCACGCTCAACTGGCCGCGGCAGATACCGATCGACGGCGAGCCCCGGGAAATGGTCGAGCTGGTGGCCAGCTATGGGCAATGGCTGGCGCAGAATAAGCAGCTGCCCAAGCTGTTTATCAATGCCGACCCGGGTTCCATCCTGACGGGCAGGCCCCGCGAGTTCTGTCGCAGTTGGCCCAACCAGACTGAAGTCACGGTGAAGGGGAACCACTTCATCCAGGAAGACTCGCCGCAGGAGATCGGGCAGGCCGTCGCCGCCTGGATGACCACTCTCGAGTAGTTTCCAGCATGCTGTCGCCACCGGCCAGGCCGCTGGCCGAGCCGTACAATTTTGCAACTGGAGAGATGGACATATGCCCATTGTCGAAACCCGTCTTGCGCAGCTCGCAGTCGCCGGCCTGCTGCTGGGCTGCCTGTACGGCTGTGGCAGGTCGGCACCTGTCGCGCAACCCTCCGGTTATGCCGCCGCCACCACGGTTGCCGCCAATGCGGCCTATGGGGAGTCACTGGACCTCGCCAATCCCGTCGATGCGGAAAATGCCGCACGCGGCTTCATCGCCAGGCCGCAGGGCAAGCTCCTGGCCGCCGATGGCACGCTGGTCTGGGATTACGATCGTTTCGCCTTTGTCCAGGGCGAGGCCCCGCTCAGCGTCAACCCCAGCTTGTGGCGCCATGCGGTACTGAACAACCACAGCGGCCTGTTCCAGGTCAGCGACGGCATCTACCAGTTGCGCGGATTCGACCTGGCGAATATGACCCTGATCGAGGGCAGGACCGGCTGGATCGTGGTGGACCCCCTGACCGTGCGGGAAACCGCGGCCGCCGCACTGGCCTTCGCCCGCGAGCAGCTGGGGGACAAGCCGGTGACGGCGATCATCTTCACCCACAGCCATGTGGATCATTTCGGCGGCGCGCTGGGTATTGTCTCCGCCGCGGACGCGAAGCAGCGGCAACTGCCGATCGTTGCGCCCGAGGGCTTCCTGGAGGAGGCGACCAGCGAGAACATCCTGCTCGGCCCGGCGATGGGGCGGCGGGCTATTTACCAGTTCGGCAATTCACTGCCCGCCACCGTTTCCGGTAGAGTCAATGCCGGCCTGGGCCAGGCGACGGCCGTGGGCAGGGTCGGCATCCTGTCGCCGACGCTGATCGTCGACCGCACCCCCCAGGAGGTGACGCTGGATGGCGTGAGGTTTGTTTTCCAGAACGCCCCCCACTCGGAGGCCCCCGCTGAACTCGCTTTCTACCTGCCCGATCTCAAGGCGTACTGCGGCGCGGAGATTATGGTGCCGACCCTGCACAACCTGTATACCCTGCGCGGGGCCAAGGTGCGCGATGCCCTGCGCTGGTCCGGTTATATCGACGAGGCGCTGCTGCGCTTTGGCGAAGCCGAAGTGTTCTTCGCCAGCCACCTGTGGCCGCTCTGGGGCAACCAAAATATCACTCGTTACATGAAGCAGCAGCGGGACGCCTACAAGTACATCCACGACCAGACCGTGCGGATGATCAACGCCGGCATGAAACCCGATGAAATCGCCGAGCAGATCAGGTTTCCCCGGGAACTTCAGCACGCATTTTCAGTGCACGGGTATTACGGCACGCTCAAGCACGACGCCCGGGCGGTGTACCAGTTCTACATGGGTTGGTTTGACGGCAACCCGGCCAACCTGGATCGCCTGCCCCGGGCCGAGGCCTCGCGGCGCTACCTCGAGTTGATGGGGGGTGGCGAGCAGGTGGTCAGCGCGGCCCGGGCGGCATACGAGGCGGGTGAGTATCGCTGGGTTGCGGAACTGCTCAACCATGCGGTGTTTGCCGATCCGGACAACCGGGCTGCGCGGGAGCTGCTGGCAAGTGCCTACGATCAGATGGGCTATATGGCGGAGTCGGCCATCTGGCGCAATTTTTACCTGACCGGCGCGCAGGAGTTGCGCGGTGATACGGCAGGCATTGCACCGAGCCCGGCAATGGCCATGGATATGCTGGCCTGGGCGCCGGTGGAGAGTTTCCTTGAGGCCTGGGCCGCCGCCCTCGATGGCCCGGGGGCCGAGGGCAAGAACCTCAAGCTGAACCTGGCGTTTACCGATGCGGCCGCCGCTGAAGCGAGCTACGTACTGTGGATTGAGAACGCCGTGCTGCATTTTCGGCGCTCCCCGCCCGCGCCAGATGCCAATGCCGGTATCGCCCTGCCCAAGGCCACTTTCCTCAGGGTGCTGGTTGGCACGGCCGGTATAGGCGACCTGCTCGGCGACGGCGGTATCACGGTAACGGGCAGCAAGCTCGACCTGCTGAGTTTTTTCCGCCTGCTGGAAAAGCCGCCGGCCGGGTTTCCCATCGTCACGCCGTAAGGCGGGACGGTCCCGAGGCGCGCAAGCGCTCGAGGAAGCGGCCGAAGCGGCCGATGGCATCGATCAGCTGGTCCCGGTCCGGCAGGAAGACGATGCGGAAGTGCTGCTTGTCCACCCAGTTGAACGCGCTGCCCTGCACCAGCAGCATGTGCTCTTCCTTCAGCAGCTGCAGCACCATCTTCTGGTCGTCCTCGATCGGGTAGATATCCGGGTCCAGCCGCGGGAACAGGTACATCGCCGCCCTGGGCTTGACGCAGCTCACCCCGGGTATCGCGGTGATCAGTTCGTAGGCCAGGTCGCGCTGTTCCTTCAGCCTGCCGCCGGGCAGGATCAGGTCGTTGATGCTCTGGTAGCCGCCCAGCGCGGTCTGCACCGCGAGCATCGCCGGCACGTTGGCGCACAGGCGCATCGACGCGAGCATCTCCAGCCCTTCGATATAACTGCCGGCCCGCTCCTTGGCGCCACTCAACATCATCCAGCCGGAGCGGAAGCCCGCCATACGATAGGTCTTGGACAGTCCGTTGAAAGTGACGCAGAGCACGTCGGTGGCCAGCCGGGCCAGGGGGGTATGCCGCGCGCCATCGTAGAGAATGCGGTCGTAAATTTCGTCGGCGAAGATGATCAGGTCGTGGCGGCGGGCCAGCTCGACGATCTCCTTGAGGGTTTCCTCGCTGTAAACCGCCCCGGTGGGATTGTTGGGGTTGATGACCACGATGCCACGGGTATTGGCGGTTATCTTGCCGCGGATGTCCTCCAGGTCCGGCTGCCAGTCGTTGGCTTCATCGCAGTGGTAGTGCACCGGCCTGCCGCCGGCGAGGGAAACGGCGGCGGTCCACAGGGGGTAGTCCGGCGCCGGTATCAGCATCTCGTCGCCGCTGTTGAGCAGGGCCTGCATAGCCATCACGATCAGTTCGCTGGCGCCGTTGCCGAGGATGATGTCATCCACATCGACATCCATGACGCCCTCGACCTGGTAGCGCTGCATGATCGCCTTGCGCGCCGCAAACAGGCCCTTCGAGTGGCAGTAGCCCTGCCCCTCCCGGATGTTGTGGATCACATCGCGCATGATCTCGTCCGGGGCATCGAAGCCGAAAGCGCCCGGATTGCCGATATTCAATTTGATGATCTTGTGGCCCTCATCCTCCAGGCGGTTGGCGTGATCGAGCACCGGGCCGCGGATGTCGTAGCACACGCCGTGCAATTTCTGGGATTTGAGGAATTCAGTCATGTGCCCCCCGGCAGCGTTGCTAGTGGGCGCTATTGTAGCCAAATGCCCGGCAAACACTACGGCCCTTACCCTCGCGGCGTTAAAAATACCGGGCTGGGAAAAGTGGTATCCTGAGCGCCGCTTACCAACTCGCCAGCTGCGGCACCATTGGCCAGGAGAAAACGCGTGACCCGCACCGCAAAGCACCTTATCGGCCTGGCCGGCGGACTTGTTGCGCTGGGGCAGGGTACCCCCGCCCTGGCGCAGCAGCCAACGCACCTGTTCTGGGGCGACACGCACCTGCACACGTCCTATTCTGCGGATGCCTATACGGCGGGCAACAGGTCCGCGGATCCCGATGTCGCCTACCGCTACGCCAAGGGTGAACCGGTGATCCATCCCTATAATCGCACCCGCGTCCAGATCCTGGAGCCGCTGGATTTCCTCGCAGTGGCCGATCACGCGGAGTACCTGGGCGTGATGCCGGTGGTGATGGACGGGGAATTTGAGCAGCCTGAAGCCGGGGTGTTCGAAAGGCTGAAATCCTGGTTCATGGTGACCCTGGTGCGCTATCTCATCGAGGAGCCGCGCAGCGCCACCAAGCGCTTTACGCAGTTGCTGCCCGAAGCGGAAGTCCAGTCCGGCGATACGCGCGACCCGGTCGCCGCGGCCATAGAGGCAGGTAGCGATGGCGGCCTGGAGAGCGCCGGGCTGATCAATGAAGACGCCGCCCACCGCATCAGCGCCTCCCAGTGGGCGCTGTCGATGCAGGCGGCGGACCATCACAACAAGCCGGGGGTGTTTACCGCGCTGGTGGGCTGGGAATGGACCCAGACCGCCAGTGCCGCCAACCTGCACCGGGTTGTCGTATCCGACGCCAGCGGCGCGGCAGCCAGCACGTTTGATCCGGTGGGCGCGGACGATGCGCCCTACCCGGAGGAGCTCTGGGACCAGCTGGCGCTGTTGTCGAAGCGCACCGGCGCCAACTTTATTTCCATCCCGCACAACTCCAACCTGTCGAAAGGCTATATGTTTTCCAGGACAACACTCCGGGGTGAGCCCATAGCCCAGGGCTATGCCGCCAAGCAGGCCAGGTGGGAGCCGATAGCGGAGGTAACCCAGATCAAGGGCGATAGCGAAACCCACCCCGAGCTTGCGCCCGACGATGAGTTTGCCGATTTCGAGCGCTTCAATTTTTATCTCCAAGCCTTTCCGCAGGCCCGGGGATACAAGGTCCAGACGGGCGATACGGTGCGCTCCGCGCTGAAAACCGGCCTGGAGCTGGAAAATGAAATCGGCGTCAACCCGTTCAAGCTGGGCATGATCGGTTCCACCGACTCGCACACCAGCATGGCCTCGGCGGAAGAGCCCAATTTCTGGGGCAAGGTGGCCACGGATTCGATTCCTGAAAACAAGCGCCCCGTCGATCCCTCCGGCTACGGTGATGGCGAACAGGGTTTCAATGGCTGGAGCATGTCGGCTTCCGGCCTCGCCGCCGTATGGGCTGCCGACAACAGTCGAGAAGCCATTGTCGCGGCGCTGCAACGCCGCGAGACCTATGCCACCACCGGGCCGCGTATTCGCCTGCGCCTGTTCGCCGGATGGGACTTTGCGCCTGAAGACGCCACCTCGCCTGACTTTGCCGCCATTGGCTACGCCGGGGGCGTGCCCATGGGGGGACAGTTAGCGGCGGCGCCCGCTGGAGCTGCGCCACACTTTATTATCAGCGCGGCCCGGGGCCCGCTCGATCACAACCTCGACCGGATCCAGGTAGTCAAGGGCTGGCTCGACGCCAGTGGTGCAGCGCAGGAGAAAATATTTGATGTGGCCTGGTCCGGCGATCGCCAGCCGGATGCGCAGGGCAAACTGCCCGCGATCGGCAGTACGGTCGACCTGCACACCGGGAAGACAGCCAATAGCATCGGTGCGGCAGAGCTGGCTACCCTGTGGGTCGATCCGGAATTTGACCCGGGCCAGAGCACCTTTTACTACGCCAGGGTGCTGCAGATCCCGACCATTCGGCACTCACAGCTCGATGCCATCGCCCTCGGGATCGACACGCCCTACGAGGGGCCTGCGACCCTGCAGGAGCGCGCCTATACGTCGCCGGTCTGGTACACGCCGGCCAGGTGACGCTCTGGCCTGTCCGAAATCCCTGGCGGCTGCAGGTGGTGAATACCCTGCGCGTGTATCGGCCCTGCGGCTAATTCACCTGCACCACCAGCTTGCCAAAATTCTGTCCGCTGAACAGTCCCAGGAAGGCCTGTGGTGCATTCTCCAGGCCCGTCACCAGGTCTTCGCGATACTTGACCTTCCCCGCCGCCAGCCACTCGCTCATATCGGCAATGAAGGCAGGTATCCGGTCCCGGTGGTTACCGACGATAAAACCCTGCATTTTCAGGCTGCGCCGCAGTATCAGACCCTGCAACTGGCTCATGCGGTCCGGGCCCGGCGGTAATTCGGTCTGGTTATAGTGGGCGATCAGGCCGCACACGGGCACCCGGGCGAAGGTATTGAGCAATGGCATGACCGCATCCCAGACGGCGCCGCCCACGTTCTCGAAGTAGACATCGATACCCTCCGGGCAGGCGGCGGCCAGTTGCTGCGCCATGTCCTTGTCGTAGTGACTGATGCAGGCGTCATAGCCCAGTTCGTCCACCGCGTACCGGCACTTCTCGGCGCCACCGGCGATGCCGACCACCCGGCAACCTTTGAGCCTGGCGATCTGCCCGACCACCGCACCCACTGCCCCGGTGGCCGCCGCCAGCACCACGGTATCGCCCGGCTGCGGTTGGCCTATGTCCAGCAAGCCGACGTAGGCGGTAAGCCCCGGCATGCCCAGGACACCCAGCGCCCAGGAGGGACGGCTTATGCGCGGATCCAGCTTCATCAGGTCGCTGCCATCGGACAGGGCATAGTCCTGCCAGCCGGCGTAGGCGGATACCAGGTCCCCGGGGGCAAAGGCGCTGTTGCGGGAGCTGACCACCCGGCTGATGGTGCCCCCGACCATTACCGCGCCCAGGTCAACGCCCGGTGCATAGCTCTCCCCTGCATTCATCCGTCCGCGCATATAGGGATCGAGCGAGAGAAACAGGGTCTGCAGCAGCACCTGGCCTTCGCCCGCCTGCGGCACGGCGTCCTTTTCGAGGCGGAAATTGGCCAGCGTGGGCGTGCCTGCCGGCCGCGACGCCAGCACAATGCGGCGATTCACCGCGTCCTGCGCCGCCGCAACCGGATTGAGCGCGAGGGCGCCCAGGGCGGCCAGCGTAGACAGGGTGAAATTTCGTCTGTTGATGTTCATGGCCCAGGTCTCCGGTGTTTGCGGCTCCCCAGTATAGACAACAACGGATGGTCAGGTCCTGGCAGATATGGCATTAAAGGTGCCAATATGGCAGAATCGGCGCCCGGTCGGCGACAGCAGGTCGGGCCGCGCAGGTCGCGCCGCCCGGGCAGGGCTCGTTGCGAACACAGGGGAAGACTGATTGACATGAGTGACACAGATGTACTGTTTGACCTGACCCCCAGCGAAGAACAGCAGATGACCCGGGAGGTCATGCGACGCTTCGCCCGGGAGGAGATGGCGGCGAAGGCACGGGCGGCCGACGAGGCCGGCGCGCTGCCGGAGGGGTTCCTGCGCAAGACCGTGGACCTGGGCCTGAACTTCATGCCGATCCCGGAGGCGCTCGGTGGCGTCGGCGCAGGGCGCAGCCCGGTGTCCAACGTATTGAATACCGAAGACCTCGCCCGGGGCGATATGTCGCTGGCGATCGCCGCCCTGGCGCCGCTGGCGGTGATCAACTGCGTCATGGATTACGGCACCGACGCGCAAAAGGAAATAGTGAGCCAGGCCCTGGCGACAGCGGACTTCACCCCGGCGGCGATGGCCCTGATGGAGCCCGGCATCGGCTTCGACGCGCGGCGGCTCACTACCCGGGCGGTGCGGCAGGCCGACGGCAGTTTTATCATCGATGGCGCCAAGAGCATGGTCGCCTTCGGGCCCCAGGCGCAGATGTTGCTGGTGTTCGCCGCCAGCGGTGACGCCGGTACCCAGGGCTTTATCCTCAGCGGCGACAGCGCCGGCATCAGTTTCGAGAAAGAGGACTACATGGGGCTGCGGCCCCTGCCGCTGTACGCCATGGCCCTGAACAAGGTTGCGGTGCCTGCATCCGCCCGATTGCGCGACGACTTCGATCCCGGGCGCCTGTTGAGCCTGGGCAGGATCGCCACGGCGGCGCTGGCCGTGGGTACCTGCCAGGCGGTGCTGGATTATGTCGTGCCCTACGTGAATGAGCGCACTGCTTTTGGCGAGCCCATTTCCAACCGCCAGGCCGTCGCCTTTATGGTGGCCGACATGGCCACGGAACTCGAGGGCCTGCGCCTGATGGTCTACCGCGCCGCAGCCCAGGCGGAGCGCGGGCTGGACTGCACCCGCGCAGCCTTCCTGGGCCACCGCAACGCCGTGAAGTACGGCATGAAAATCGGCACTGACGGCGTGCAGTTGCTCGGTGGCCACGGCTTTACCCGCTCGCATCCGGTGGAAATGTACTATCGCAACCTGCGCGCCCTGGCGACGCTGGACGGCATGTTGCTGGCCTGATGCACGCAAGCCTTGTAAAACAACCCTGACAGTGGTGGTGGCATGATCAACCTGGAATTACCGAAGAAGCTCGAAGACACGCGGGTGCTGCTGCGGCAGTTCTCCGCTGGCGGCCTGCGGCCGCTGTCGCGGAAGTACGACCTGCTGGAACAGCAGGAGATGCCGCCGGAGTTGTACGATCTGGGTAAACTGCTGGGAGGTGGCCGCAACCGCGCC
>CAYTDW010000021.1:0-12173 GCA_964436585.1 uncultured Halioglobus sp.
TATGTCTGCGATCGCTGGGGCAACCGCCTGGTCATGGTCGCCAGCTGCTGCGTGCTGCCGGTGCTACCCGCCCTGTGGCTGTTCTCCGATGATTTCTATTACCTGCTTGGCGTGCAGGTGATGTCCGGGCTGGCCTGGGGCGGCTTCAGCCTGAGCACCTCCAACTACCTCTACGACCTGCGCCCGGCCCGGGCCGACTTCGCCAGCTACGCCGCGGTGCAGTCGTCGCTCAGCGCTATCGGCGTGTTTTTCGGCGCCCTGCTGGGAGGCTACCTGGCCGGCGCCCTCCCCCACCTGCTGGCCCTGCTGCCCGAGAGCTGGCAGCTGGCGCACTCGGTGGTGCTGATCTTCGCCACCTCGGCCCTGCTGCGGGTGGGGATTGCCGCCTGGTTTATCCCGCGCTCCAGGGAGCTGCGCGTGCGCCAGCGGCCCGACCTGCTCAAGGTGGTCTACCGGGTCGCCCGCTTCACCCCGGGCGCCGGGGTGGTGCTGGACTGGCTGACAGTGACGCACAAGCACCATGAAGATGACCCCGACTGACGTGAAGACCAAGGAGTAAACCTGTGATTCCCATACCGATGTGCCCGGTGGGCGCCGCATATTTCATGTTCCGGGAGCGGCTGGCATGAGCGGTCGTTCTCTACTCATAGCAGCATTCCTCGCGCTGGGGCTGCTCGGCCACGGCTGCGCCGCACCGCCGCCCGCGCAGCCAATCGTCGCCGCAGCGTCCGCGCCTGCGCTGCAACCACCGGTCGGTCGCAGGGAAGCGCGCACCATGACGCTGCACGGCGACACACTCGTGGACGAGTACTTCTGGCTGCGCAACAAGGGTACCCCCGAGGTGGAGTCCTACCTGTACGCGGAGCGCGACTACACCAACGCCTTCATGCAGCCGACCGAGGCTCTGCAGCAACAGCTGTACGAGGAAATGCTTGCGCGCACCCAGCAGACGGACATGGACGTACCGGTGCTCGACCGTGGTTTTTACTACTATTCACGCACGGAGGAAGGCAAGCAGTACCCGATACACTGCCGCAGGAAGGGGTCGATGGAATCGCCCGAGGAAGTGATCCTCGACGTCAACGCCCTTGCGCAGGGTGAATCGTTCATGGCCGCGGAAATTCTGGGCGTGAGTCCCGACGGCAACTGGCTGGCCTACGCCGTCGACAACACCGGCTTCCGTCAGTACACGCTGTACATAAAGGACCTGCGCACCGGGCGCATCGGGCCCGAAGCGATACCCCGGGTGACCAGCATGGTGTGGGCCGAGGACAACCGGTCGCTCTTCTATACCATAGAACACGAACAGACCAAGCGCTCCTACCGTGTCTACCGCCACGTCATCGGACAGGCGAATGATCCGCTCGTCTACGAGGAAAGCGACGAGCGCTTTAGCACCCACGTCTATAAGTCGCGCGACCGGCAGATGATCTTCATCTCGGCCTCGAGTTACACCACGTCCGAGGTGCGTTACCTCCCCGCAGGCCAGCCCGCGGAAGAGCCAAGGCTGATCGCCGCCCGCGAGCAGGATCATGAGTACGTGGTCGATCACCGGCCCGGCGAGTTCTGGATCCGCACCAACGACAAGGGACCCAACTTCCGCCTCGTGGTGGCGCGCGAGGCCGACCCGTCGCGCGCCAACTGGCGCGAGGTGGTGCCCCTCCGCGAGCACGTGATGCTGGAGGGTATCGACCTGTTCCGGGACTTTCACGTGCTGCAGGAGCGCGAGTCCGGCGTACCGCAGCTGCGGGTGACTGAACATACCGGAGGCACGACGCACCGGATAGAGTTCCCTGAAGCCGCGTTCGACGCCGTCCCGGAGAACAATCCCGAATTCAATACCAGCGTATATCGCCTGGCGTACCAGTCGCCCCTGACTCCGCCCTCGATATTCGACTACGACCCGGCAACGCGGGAACGCACGCTGCGCAAGCAAGACCCGGTGCCCGGCTACGATCCCGCGCGCTACCGCGTCGCGTTGGCCGAGGCGACGGCACAGGACGGCGTCAAGGTCCCGATGTGGCTGCTGATGCGAAAGGACACGGCGCGGGATGGCAGCAATCCCGCCCTGCTTTACGCCTATGGCGCCTACGGCTGGCCCGAGTCGGCCGGTTTCTATCACCCTGTCTTCAGCCTGGTCGATCGCGGCCTGATCTACGCGGTGACCTACCCGCGCGGCGGCGGCGAGCTGGGCAAGAAATGGCACAACGGTGGGCGCATGCTCAACAAGCGCAACACCTTCACGGACTTCATCGCGGCGTCCGAGCACCTGATCGAGATGCGCTACACCCGCAAGGATAAGCTCGCGGTTATGGGCGGCAGCGCCGGAGGCTTGCTCATGGGCGCGATCAGCAATTTGCGGCCCGATCTCTTCAAGGTCGTCATACTCCAGGTACCCTTCGTCGATGCGATCAACTCGATGCTGGACGAGTCACTGCCGCTGACGGTGGGTGAGTTCGAGGAATGGGGAAACCCGAAGATCGAGGCGCAGTACCGCTACATGAAGAGCTACAGCCCCTATGACAACCTGGAGGCAAAGGACTATCCGACGATGCTGGTCACCAGCAGCTACAACGACTCGCAGGTCATGTACTGGGAGCCGGCCAAGTACGTGGCTCGACTGCGCGCGCTGAAGACCGACAGCAATCCACTGCTATTCAAAATCGACATGGAGCCGGCCGGTCACGGCGGCAAGAGCGGTCGCTACGAACAACTGCGCGAGCTCGCCTTCGAATATGCGTTCCTGCTGTGGCAACTGGGTATAGAGAAGCCGCTCTGAGCCAACGAGAGCGCCGGCGACGATGCGACCGCGCCTTCACGCAGCCGACGCAGGCGCCGGTTCTCTTCCTGCAACCGTTGAACATCAGCCATAAGGTCCAGATTCACGAGGTCAAGTCCATGACAAGTCACTGTTGCCGTCCAACTCCCGGCGGCCCGCACCCGAGCGCCGGTTTGCTTTGCTGTCACTCAGTGGAGAAAATCTGTCGCCACCTAATGCGCGCCGATCCCTATTGCCGGAGCGACGGTCTGAATGATGATGATAGATGCAATGGCACACCGCTGCTGCGCACCCCTCAAGGGGTAGGCGGGGCGCTTCATCGGATAGAAAGCGTTTGTTTTTCAGGGCCTTTGCGGCCTGGCAGCCGGCTGGGGAGGGGTGTACCGACACCGCGGGAAAATGCCTGGCAGGCGGGGAATTTCTATAAGCACTGGTTCCGGATCTTTCAATTCTGGGAAACATGCCAACCACAAACCAGACCCCGATACCGGCGAGTACAACAAGCAAAATAGTCTGAAGCATACTGGCGTCCTCCAGGGGAACATCGACCACTCGATATATCCATTGCCACTGCACTGGTTAACTTAGTACCAATAAGGCTATTGGGCCAGTGGTACGAGGGCAATAGCACGCTACCGACCCGTGCTCACGTCAGTCAAGACGGAGCGGCCGTCCATCCATCTGGCCGATATTCACCCAAAAACTGATGGGGACCACGCTTATTACAAAATGGACTGTCAGATCTCTCACATCCACCTGCGCGCACTACTATAGTAAATACCTTCCCGAGGGAGGCTGAGACATGTTAACTATCGACGTGGCGTTCAGACGCGGCAAAATCATTGAAATAGAACAGGCTGGATTTGAGGCGGGCCTCCAACACAGGCCTGCCGGCGACAACCCCTATCCCGAGGACAGTTGGGAGCACGAGGTCTGGGCGAATGGGCACACCTCCGCCGACAACCTACGCAGGCCGCTTTACAGCCTGGCACTGTTTTCGAAGTCGATCCAATAGCGGGCTGCCTGGCAACCGCCGGAATGCGGCAGGCTGCAGCAATGGCGGTGTCGGCTGTGAAGGGCTGGCATCGAACAACCCTTAACAGAAGCGGCCATCAACCCAGCGGTCACTGGCAATCCAAAATTGACCGCTTGGTGCCAGCAGCGGCCGGTCAGTAACGCATCCCACACAAGACGGAGCGAGTGGCCCGGAGGTCGAGCCCCCAAGGCCAAGCGTAGTTAAGTGTTTGCTATAAACCAGAATAAATCTGCACAACTGCGTAATCACTGTACCTACCTGATTCATCTAATTTTATAAATATCTGTAGGGCGCAGTCATAGAGTAACCGCTGAAGGATATTGCGCCCCTTACAATTAGCTGTGCCATCTGGAGGTCTTGCTTGAAAACGATGGGAAAACCGATCGTAATCATATAGCCAGGTGCTCTGATCCAGAAACTCCTCTACTTCCTGTTTTGGCGCGCCAATAGAAAGTCCCGATTCAATTTTCTCGCTGAGAGTACGTACATCTTCAAGGCCACCGGCTTGTGCCACGCACGATAGACAGAACATCAATAACAAGACTATCCGCACAATTCCTACCCGACACCCCATAAGGAGCCACAATATTGGCCGGGCGTGACGTGGCCCCAAACGGCCGCAATGAGTGATAAGCGGCCGATCAGCCCCGAGCATAACTGAGCCAACCGATGGCAGCAATGCGTCGGAAGCGGACATCAACCTGGTGATGACTGGCACCCTGAAAGTGGCTGCTTTGTGCCAGTGGACTAAACCGCTCGCGCGGTAGGGGCTGCCACCCCCGCTATCGCTCTCAGATTTTCCACTAACGTCGTCCAGTCTGCACCTGATCTATGTTGAGAATTCCGGCGGGGAGTTCCCGCCCTCAACAGGAGCAGTCCCATGACACAGTCTACCCAAACTATCAGCCCTTTACGCCAACGCATGATCGACGATATGACCATGCGCCGAATAAACCGCAATACGCAGCAGACCTACATCCGAGCAGTCAAGAACTTCACCCAGTTCCTCGGCCGATCACCCGATACTGCAACCGCCGAGGATTTTCGGTTGTTTCAATTGCATCTGGCCGAGAACAAGGTTTCCAACTCGAGCATCAACGGGACGATATCGGGGTTACGATTTTTCTGCCGAGTCACCCTGGACGATCCTCAGCTTCTACGCAAGATGAGTACCGTGTTCGAGCCGCGCAAACTGCCCGTCATCCTGAATCCCAACGAGATAAAACGGCTGCTGGAAGCGACCACCAGCCTCAAGTACAAAGCGGCACTGGCCACTGCCTACGGCGCAGGCCTGCGTGCCAGTGAAGTGGCACATCTCAAGGTCAGCGATATCGACAGTCAGCAAATGCAGATCCATGTCGAGCAGGGCAAGGGCAGCAAGGACCGCAATGCCAAGTTGTCGCCTGCCCTGCTGCGGTTGCTGCGGCAGTGGTGGCGGGTAGCGCAGGCCGAGCACCAGGTGCTCAAGGGCGGCTGGTTGTTCCCCGGATTGAATCCGGTGAGCCCCCTGTCCACCCGCCAGCTCAACCGGGTCTTTCACACCGCCGCGACCGTCGCCGGAATCGACAAACGCGTCAACCTCCACAGCCTTCGTCACAGTTTTGCCACTCACCTGCTGGAGCAGGGTGTCGATATCCGGGTGATCCAGGTGCTGCTCGGGCACAAGAAGATAGAGACCACGGCGCTTTACGCCCAGGTCGCCGCCACGACCCTGCGCGATGCCCCCAGCCCGCTGGATGCCCTGTCGATTGATCCGCCTGACTGACCGGGTTCGTGTCCCGTACTCTGGAGGTCGCGGATATCTTCCGTGACCGGGGTGCCGCATGGCGTGAAGCACAGGCCGGGCACCTGAGCCTGGGCCAACTCAAGGTCATGTCCGCCATCGAGCGCTGCCGCACTGCAGAGCTGGGCGGCCATGTCCTGTGCTGCGAGCAGTGTGCGCAACTGCAGGTCGCCTACAACTCCTGCCGCAACCGGCACTGCCCCAAGTGCCAGGGTACCGCCGCCAGGCGCTGGCTGGAGGCCCGGCAGGCTGATTTGTTACCCGTGGAATACTACCACCTGGTCTTCACGCTACCGGCCCCGATCAGCGATATCGCCTACCAAAATAAAACCGCGATCTATCACCTCCTGTTCCGGACGGCCGCCGAGACCCTGCGGATTATCGCCCGTGATCCGAAACACCTGGGCGCGGACATCGGCTTTACCCTGGTTCTGCATACCTGGGGATCGGCCCTGACCCATCACCCTCACGTGCACGGTATTGTCCCCGGCGGCGGGCTGGCCCCCGATGGTCAGCACTGGATTCCCTGCAAACCCGGCTTCTTCCTCCCGGTACGGGTGCTGTCGAGATTGTTCCGGCGGTTGTTTCTCGAAGCGCTCCTTAGCGCCCATCAGGCCGGTGAACTGCGTTTCTACAATGAACACAGCACCCTCGCCGAGCCACAGGTGTTTGCCGACTGGCTCAGACCCCTTCGCCGGCAGGAGTGGGTGGTCTATGCCAAGCGCCCCTTTACCGGGCCGGAAGCTGTATTGGCCTACCTATCGCGTTACACCCACCGGGTCGCCATCGCCAACAGTCGGCTTCTCGCCCAGGATGAACAAGGTGTCACCTTCAAGTGGAAGGACTATCGGGCCAAGGGCCGCACCCGCCACAAGACCATGACACTGGCCACGGACGAGTTCATTCGCCGCTTCCTAATCCACGTGCTGCCCCGTGGCTTACACCGCATTCGCCATTATGGCTGGATGGCCAATGCCAACCGTGTGGAGAAGTTGACGCAGGCCCGTGAACTGCTGCAGGTGAAACCCGCAGAGGTGTCATGCGACGAATCGGATGTCTGTCAGGCAGACCCTGGCTTCCCCTGGGTGTGTCCAACGTGCGCGGCACCGATGATCGTTGTCGGCATTGTCGAACGAGGGCACAGGTCACGTGCACCACCCACGGAGTGCATTAAATGACCGACAGTTGCTTCATGCACTGCGAAAAAAGGTTCCCCGGATCGCCGATATCGAGCGGTCTATGTGCCGGTCTGTATTCTGCCGTTACAGTGTCGGTCCTTTTGTCCTTCCACGCCCCACATCATCAGGCTACAGCGTGAGAAAATCACCATGGGGGTAGAATCGAAGTGGGGCCACTCGTTGGTAACGGTATTACACTCACCATCCGGCTCACCCCGGCTGTCTACAATCGCCATAGCAGCGCATCCTATCGTGCACCGATCCTGGGTTCCCGCGGTTTCCTCCCCTGGTGCTTGTCAGACGCCTGCCTGACAGAGTCTGATTCTAGTCTCAAAGGTTCATGCTGGCGGCAGGCATCTGACAACCCTTAACAGCGGCAGCCAATCGCTAATTAGAGTGTGTGTCACGAGCGCGGCGCGCGATTCCCCAATGAACCCAAATAAGTACTATATCGATAAACAAAATTATGATGTTTCGCGCCAAACCTTGAACGGCTCCTCGGCGCTCTACTTTTAGAAGGCGATTCCAGTTTCTAGCTCGCGCCTGACTAACCTGCTCTTCAGAGAGTTCGGAACCTTTCGGGACATCCGTCTTCATTCCCGAAGCCCGTCCTATCTCAAGTATATCTAGGCGAAAATGCAAAAAATCTTCGTTAGATTGGTGCCGCTCGAATTCATGGGCATTGACCGT
The DNA here is from genome assembly GCA_964436585.1 of uncultured Halioglobus sp. Taxonomy (GTDB): domain Bacteria; phylum Pseudomonadota; class Gammaproteobacteria; order Pseudomonadales; family Halieaceae; genus JARRPM01. The sequence continues at coordinate 7,467 of CAYTDW010000021.1, forward strand.
GAATTCTGGAAACATCGCTCCAACTATGTCCCAGATGGCGAGACTAAGGACAATGACTAGGCAGCCAACTGAGACAAAACATACGGACAGTGCGTAGATTTCGACGATTGTCTTCTTCAATTAATGAACTCCAGTTCGCTGATCCAGCAAGACTAATCAATCGTCGTTTTGAGTAAAAAGCGGTCTACGGCTCCAGTATAGCCATTACGACCGCTACGCGGCGTTAGCGGTCACCTTTCTGGGGGCAGCCGGCACCCCGATAATCGCAGCTTTGTGCCAACTGCGGACACCCAAGAACGATAATGGAGGATTAAAGGAACTCCTTGAATTCGTTTAGCTCGCGCAGACCATTCTCCCTACATTCGTCAAATAGCCGCTGCTTAAAATCAGGTATTTGCGACTCCCTTAGCCAATGAACCCATTCGAAATGCAAGAGCTGCTCTGAATCAAAAGCTAACCCGCTTTCTTTGAGTTCAGATTTCAGCCTTGCTTCTCTCTCGTTTGCAGCATCATCATCAAAAATCGCAGCATACTCGGAGAATATAGTTTTATACATATTCTCCTCGCTCATAGCCGTTCCAAATAGCGCATCATTGCGGCCAAAACAATAAAACCTTGTAAACACGGTAACGTCGCCTCCACCTGCGATGAGACCAAGGTAGGGCACATAGGTAAGTGGGTTTGACACTACTTTTTCCGCATACAAGTACAGCCAGCCTGTGGTGCCAGATTTTTCCTCGAATAGAACATCCCAAGGTAATCCCATTGATTGAAATACTTCATTTTTTGATATTTCCTTGGAAGTCGATTCGAGCATGCTAGCCGGCTCTTTCATGCGTTCGTTTCCTGATGTACCAACGCACGCCGAGGTCGAGGCTGCTAAAAGGAGAATTAGTATTTTAAGACACGAGTGATTCAACTAAAGAGGCCTTCTCGGTAACCGGTACCAGCGTCTGCTTTGAGTAATCAGCGGTCGGTCGGTCCCGAGCATAGCCCAGCTACCCAACGGCAGCAATGCGTCGGAAGCTGTCATCCTGCTGTGGGCAGCCAGCGCGTTAAATCGAAGATGGCCGCTTTGTGCCAACTATGGTCACTCCTTCTTGGGATGTCTAATGCTCCACATGAAGTACAGGGAGGCTATGATGCAGAGAGCCAGTATGGCGAACGTTGGCAAAAGTGAGGGAATTTCCAGATTAAAGTCTGGCGAAAACTTTCGCATCTCATCCAGTATAAATTTTCCATTGATCTCTGTGGCACGTATTAACACGACTATCCTCGCTTGCCAGAGCAGATAGAGAACATTCAGGATTGCCAGTTGTATTCTGGTTAGTTGTGCGCCGATAAAGTATGCAGCTATGAGATACCCGAAGAGTAAGGCAGTAAAGTACTGTATGTATTGATTGATTCGATCTATCAAGCTCCCGGCAGCTTGCATTTGTTCCCAGAATATCGCCTGAGTGGAAACCGCCAAATCCGCTATTTCATATTCAGTCATCATCGATCCCCCTGTTTCAGGTTTGGAAACAAGAATAGAACGACTTTAGCCTGATTGGAAAGGTTGGCGGATGACTCAAATGCGATAGACTATTTACACTACCGTCCGAAGCGCGCACCGAGCGAAAAATTGGGGCATATCTATTTATAGGGATGGCGTATTGAGGGCTATTGCGCGCAACGCAGGAAATCGACTTTCAACATACGCCGCTCAGCTCCCTTGCGGCGGTTACTGCGGCTGAACAGCGAGGCTATTTTTGTGACCTCCCTAACGTTAGTACGGCGGTTGGTCAGGCAACTGCGCCGATCACCATAGGTAAAAAAGCTGCAGTCGCAGGTTTTCGCTGAGCAGTTGCGTAAAGGCAGCGTCGGGGCCTCCGACACGAGCAGACGGCGGTTGCGATATTTTTTGGCGGCCGGGCAGGCATTTTCTCCGGGGCTGATCGAAACTGCTTTGTATTTGCTGGTCTGGCTCGCAGCGCCTCTGCCACGCGCTCTTAACCCGGCTGTATCAACTGTCATCCTTACTGCCCCTGACTCTGCTGTTAGTGGTGCGACCGGGCAAGAAGTGACGTTGCCTGTCCCCGGCATGATGTGCAGCCGCAAGGAGGTACAGCAAGGACCATGCCAGCCCAATAAAATCAGTAACTTGCAAGCATTTTCGGGACGAAGGCCGCGACCGGTGTAAGATTATCTGACGCGGCTGGACACGCGCTGATCCCAGCAGGTCGGCGCGGCCAGATGGCCGACTTTCACGTAGATCAGTGCCCCGCCCGGGCTGCACGGCTGGTGCCGGCTCCCGCAGGGGCTGCGCAGCCAGGTACCGGCCGTGTAAGTGCCTGCCTCGTCGGCCAGCTCACCCTCGAGTACGAGGATTTCCTCTCCGCCCGGATGGCTGTGCAGCTTGAAACGGGTGCCCGGCTGCCAACGCACCAGCGCCGTGCTGACGCCCTGGTGCTCATGCAGCGGCAATACGCTGAGGCCTTCGACCAGCCCGGCTTGCCAGGGCATGTTCCGTGTATCCAGACGCAGCTGCTGGCGGTCATCCGGGGCAAACTGCCAGAGCTTCACGAACAGCGTGCAACCCGGCTTCGAGCGCGGTGTGTGGCGGCTGCCGGGCGGGTTGCGCAGGTAGCTGCCGGCCGGGTAGTCACCGGACTCGTCGCTGAACACCCCCTCCAGCACCAGAATTTCCTCGCCACCGCCGTGCACATGGGCAGGGAAATCGCTCTCCGCGGCATAGCGCACCAGGCTGGTGGCGCGCGCCACCTCGTCGCCGATGCGATCCAGCGCAATGCGCTCGACACCGGCCTGTGGCGAAGCCTGCCAGCGCGACTGCGCAGTCGCCACGCAGACCGGCTTGCTGAAATCATCGTGCAGGTTCATTTGAAGCTCCTTGGTGGACGCCGGGCTGGCTATGATAGCAGCAGGTGGAGAATGAACACCTTGCGCCCGCAGAACAAAGGGCTGAGCCTTTTTACTCTGGCTAATGCAAGTGCTTGAAAAAAGCGTATGACGGGTCTGCCCTGCCGGGTTGGCCGATGTGGGAGCCTTCAATCATGGGATTCGTGAGGTTCACAATGGACGGATCATGCAGGGTGGCCCAATCAGCGACAACCGCCCGGTGCATGAACTTCCATTGGCCATGCCGCTTTTCATAGCGATCAAAATAGCGGCCCCCTATGAGCAAGTCACTTGCCCCGTTTGGGCCGGTGACCTGATGAAAGGCCAGTCAGCCTGCTAGAGCCGGGAGCCGGTCAGTTCGAAGTCGGCATTGGTCCAGGCCTGCGCCAGTCGGGCATGAACCTCGGCTGCTTCTTCCTGCCGCTGCAGGGCCTCCAGTGCCGTGGCCAGCCCCCGCAGCGACCAGCCGTTCTCCGGGTTGCGGCGCAGTTCCTCCCGGTAGACGGCCTCCGCCTCGTCGGCGCGCCCGGCCTCCAGCAACACGGCGCCGAGGGTGTGGCGCACCGGGGCATGCCAGCCAGGGGGTTCATCATAGGGAATGGCGTCCTCCAGGCGGGTGGCCTCGCGCAGGGCGGCAATGGCGATCTCGGCATCCCCCTGCGCCGCGGCCAGTTCACCCGCCAGTACCCGCTCGGCCACCTGCACGCTGTGCAGCAGGGAGTAGCGGCCCCACATCAGCAGGGATTCAATGCGCGCATCCTCGCGGGCGGCAAGCAACGCCGCGTGGTGTTGCTTCGCGTCTTCCAGGCGCTGCTGGCGCAGCGCCGCCAGGCCCTGGGCGTAATGCCAGATGGCCACCTGGAAGGGCAGGTCCGCCGCCGGTTCGGGGATGGCCGCCACCTCGTCCCACAACCCGAAACGCACTTTCGCGAACAGCGGGGTGAGGGAGAACTGCTGCAGGGCCTCCATCCCCGGCACCCGCATCAGGTCGGGGTCGCTGGTGCGCTGGCCGGTGGCCTGCGCGGCGGCCAGGGCGGTGGCGCGCTCGCCCGCCATGGTGGCGGCAAACCAGAGGAAATGGTGGTTGTGGGGCACATAGCCCAGGGGATAGACCCCGGGCAGCGGTCGGCAGGCGGCCAGGTAGATGTCGTCGGCCGCGATAGCGTCATGGTTGACCTGGGCGGCGTCGTGCCAGCGCCCCACGCGGGCGTAAATATGCGCGGGCATGTGCACCAGGTGGCCGGAGCCGGGGATCAGATCGCGCAGGCGATCTGCCGCCGCGGCCCCGCGCTCGGGCTGCGGTGAAGCCTCCACGGCGTGGATGTACAGGTGCAGGGCGCCCGGGTGGGTATCGTCGCGCTGCAGGATGGACTCCAGGGTGGCGACGATCTTGCCGGTGTTGCCCCTGGGTTGACCGTCAGCGTCCCAGAAGTCCCAGGGCTGCAGGTTCATCATGGCCTCGGCGTACAAAGTGGCCGCGTCCAGATCATCCGGGTACTGCCCTACCAGCTCCGCCATGGCCTGGGCATAGGCGTTGTCCAGGGGCCTGCGGTCCTCCGGGGCCTGTTCCACATAGCGGCTGGCAAGGGCCCGGATGTAGGCCTGTTCCCTGGCGGTGGCGCCGTCGGCCAGGGCCAGTGCGGTCTGCAGGCGCTTCCAGGCCACCGGGTTCTGCTCCGGGTCCATATTGGCGTTGACGTGCGGCCCCAGCACCAGGGATGCACCCCACCAGCACATAGCACAGCCGGGATCCAGTTCCAGGGCGCGCAGGAAGGAGCGTTCAGCGGCGTCGTGATTGAATCCATAGGT
>CAYTDW010000022.1:0-12111 GCA_964436585.1 uncultured Halioglobus sp.
AACTCATAGGCAGTGAGGAAGGCGTCGATGGCCGCATCGCCATTGCAGTGCAGGATCAGCGGCACATTCATATCGTAGGCCTTCTTCACCATGCCATTGGCGATGTCCTGCACAAAGGTGAGCTCTCCTTTCCAGTCTGTTTCACCACCGGGCCCCCCGGTGAGATAGGGCGTGGTAAAAGCTGCCGTGCGGCCCTGCGGCGAGCCATCCATGGTGATTTTCACGCCGCCGAGCTTGAAATGGTTCTTGTACTTACCCCATTCGCTTAACGGCTGCTCGGCGAGCACCCTGTCGACGTCGGTGATGAAGGGGTAGGCCACCACGTCGATGATATTCGCCCCGGCTGCACTGGCGCGCCGCAGGGTCTGGACCTGGGGAAGGTGCGATGCGCCCTCATGGGCGGTGGTGACCCCGGCCTGCGCGTAGAGCATCTGCCCCGCCCGGGTCCAATCGATCTCCTGCTGCGCGCTCATCGGTTCGGCCTGCTCCATCACCGGCAGGAACGCTGTTTCCATAATGAGACCCCAGGGTTCCTCGGAGCCTGGCTTGCGCACGATCACGCCGCCGGGCGGCGTCCTGGTGGCCGCGCTGATGCCGTATTTCTTCAGCGCGAGGCTATTCATGACAGCGCCGTGCATGGAGACGTGGTCGACGCGCACCGGGTTGTCCGGGAAGGCCTGGTCGAGGTCGCCGCGATTCAACAATCGGCCATCCGGCATGACAGTATCATCGTACCCGTACCCCATGATCATCTCGCCCCTGGGAATACCGCGTTTCGCGGCGAACCTTTTCAGTTCGGCAATGATGCTCGGCACATCTTTGCCCGGACCGGAGGGCGGCGCATACAGTTTGGCCTGGTTCGCGACCAGCAGTGAATTGATGTAGTGGCTGTGCGCATCCATAAAGCCGGGCAGCAAGGCCTTGCCGCCAAGGTCCACAAGCTTTGTTGTGGCGCCCTTCAGCTGCAGTGCGGCGTCCCTGGCGCCCACGAGCGCAATCTTGCCGTCCCTGACGGCAAGCGCCTCGGCATAGGCCGGCGTTGTGCCTGCCATCGTGAGGATGGCGCCGTTGTGATAGATCGTGTCCGCGGGTTGCGCCAGGGCGTGGTCCAGGGTGAAGGCGCAGAGCGCCGCCAGCAGCATGGATGTGGTTTTCATAGGTGCTCTTCTCTCAGGCAGGTCCCAATCCGGACTCCGCAAGGACCTTAGTTAAACATCGCCCATCCGTCAAACCGTCTCCCCTCCAGCTAGAAAGAGTCCCAGCTCATGCCGAGTTGGAACAGCAGGGTATCCCTGCTGGTGAACTCTCCTTCCAGTGAGCCGAAGCGGGGAATGCTGGGGGTGGACACAGGCGCATCGTCCATGCCCATGTAGCTCACAGACATTTTGACGCTGCGTGTATCCGTCCAGAGCCATTCGGCCGCGAGGCCAAGCGACCACAGGGCGTCGATGCGCAGGGTCATGGTGCGCTCGTCGTCATCGATCATCTGGTTAGTGACCAGCCCGCCGACGCCGAGCATCCAGCGCCTGGAAACCGGCCAGCTGTAGCTGGCGCTTACGGCGTAAATGTCATCGTAGCGGGGGTCACTGCGCGCAAAGGACTGGCCGTCGTAATAGAACTCCGAGAGGCTGAATTCGCTGAAATCGATCCAGGCCAGGTCGGCGGTCACGGCCGATTTATCGGCGAATTCATGATAGACGCCGGTCACCATGGACTGCGGGGAGGTGCTCTCGATGGTGATGTCCGTGTCCAGGATGTTCAAGCGGCGCATCGCCTCCTCCGTGCGCGGTCCCAGCCCCGACAGCTCATTATCCGCATCGCGTGAGGGATTGATCTCGGAGCTGTAGGTCAGGCCCCAGCGAGTCTTCTCGCTGATCTGGTAGAGCGTCGACAGGCCAAAGCCGAGCTCAACGCTATCGGCTTCGATCTTTGATCTGCCATCGCCGAAACCCGGGTCGAAAATATTGCGCACCGCGCGCTCCTGCTCGAAGCTGGAGTAGGTGATGGCCGCGCTGGCAGCAACCGACCACTGGCTGTCGATGCGATACGCCAGGCTGGGAAAGGCACTGATATAGACGGAATCGTAGCTTTCGATGAAATAGCGGCCCGGCCAGTCGCCCAGGTCGTCGGAGATGCCGGTACCCAGGAAGGTAAATGACGTACTGAATCGTTCGTTGATGGGCTGGATGATCGCGAATCGGGGCACCACGGTCTCGCTGGAGTCCTTCGAGTTGAACTGGGTGCCGGTGCCGCTGAACTCGCTTTCCCACTCGGACTCACTGCTGAACAAAAGAACATCGACATCCACCGCCCGCTGCGCAAAGCGCGCAATACCCGCGGGGTTGGAGCTCGCCGTCCCGGCACTGTCAGCGGAGGCGGCCAGGCCAGTGCCCAGGGGGTAGGGTCGCGCATCGACGAGGCCACTGTGCAAGGCAGACAAAAACAATGAGGCAAGGAGCGGGAGTCGTGACATGCGTGCTGCTCTGGAGTTGGGTGGGTCGGACGGAAATTGTATCACCACGGCATTGCGCCAGGTTACGCCCTGGGGCAGACCATTTGCGAGGACGCGGCAACAGGGTTGGTTGGGCAGAATTGCTCCACAATTATCCGCCTGACGGAATTACAGGGGTTGTCGCTGGCCCATATGCGCCGCAACAGCGCTTCACCCACAATGGATAAGCCACCGGTTGAAACCGCTGCCCAGGTGCGCCAGGCGAGCCCCGTGGGATTGGGTACGATTCCAGGGTTATTCAGCGGGCCGCGCACCCGCACGGTATTCGAAAAGACAGAGCCCACGGATATACCCAGCCCCTGGCGGCCCCGGGCGTCTACATTCATCTCCAGGGTTTCCTTGCCCAGGTTGGCCGTCAGATTTGCGACCATATCGGCCTGGTTAGTCCGTAAAGCTAAGCCGTAAGGGGTATTGACCACCCCGTCCTGGAACAGTGCCAGGGCCACGCCGCATTGCAGTTGGTGCTGCTGGCGGTTGATGCCGGGTATCAGGGTCTGGAAGAGCATGGTGGACAGGCTGGTCGTGAGCAGGGCCGAATTGCCGTAGTCAAAGGGGCCCTCTCCCAGCTCCAGGAAGACCAGGCCGTTGGCGTTGGCGGCGATCTCCGCCTGGCTGCGGCCCCGGCTTTGCAGTGAGACGAACCCACTGCGGGGGTAGGTATCGCGCCGCACGAGTCCGAGCACATTTTCAAACGTGCTGGTCAGCTGGAAAGTCGGTGGCGCGGCGCCAGCATCCAGCGCCAGTGTGATTTCCCCGCTGCCGTCGCTGATTCGGCCACTGCTGGCGTGCAAAGCCAGTTTGCCATTCGTGAGGTTTCCCGTGAGGTGGATATCCTCTGCCGTGATCGCAGTGCTGAGCAGCGAGTCCAAACGCCCGGAAATATTCACATTGATCTTCTTCAGGGAATCCAGGAGCAGCGGATCCGTGGTGAATACCCTGGTGCTCGGGGTGGCCGCGTCGCTCCTGGTCAAAATCTTCAACGGGCTGAGGAGGATATCCCACATCAGGTTGGCGCTTGCCCTGGCCACTGAGCTCAACCTCGTTGCGGAGCGACCTGCCGGGTCTTTTGCACTGGCATTCAGGTAGGCATTTTCCCAGGGCAGCAGCGACAGCTCCCCGCCCCGCAACTCAATGTCCAGTGAGGGGGGGCTGGTGCGGCGATAGCTAACCTTGCCGGCAAGTTCGCTCTCGCCCCATTGCAGGCTGGTGATGTCGGCCCGCAAGCCATCGGGCAGGCGGGCTGCCTTCATGGTCAATCTGCGTCGCGCCTGTGACGCGGTACTGCGCTGCGGCCCATCGGCCTGAAGGTCTACATGGCCTGTGGCATTGCTGAGCAGCTCCGCGATCCGACTGCCCTCACTCAGTATCCGCACAGTCCCGGAAACCGGCACGACCGCCACATCGCTGTGTTGAATCAGGAACTGGTCGAGGTCGACATTGGTCAGTTGCGCACTGCTCTCCAGCTTCGCGCGACGGTTTTGCCAGGTAAGTTTCCCCTGGGTTTTCAATGTGAGTTCACGATAGAGAAAATCGAACCGCCGAATCGTCATCAAATTGGGAGCCGATGCGAGTTCGAGCTGTACATTCGATAAACTCGCGTCACCCACGGTCATTGACCTGGAATCCAGTGAAATCTGCGTCGCGCCCAGGCGCGTGAGCGAGGGGACCAGGCCCGCCTGGTCGGCCTTGGCCGTGGATTCGGGCAGCAGCGCCATAAGGCCATTGACGTCCAGCATTTCCGAAGTCAGGTCAGCCACCAACCAGGGGCTGCGATCGGACGCCAGAACAAGGCTGCCATTGAGGTCCTGATCGATGGAGTCCACCTCGAGCGCTTCAATTTTTACACCCACAATCCGTTCATTATTGAGTAGCAGGCGGGCATTTCCCGACAGAGCCAGCTTTTCCTGTGGGATCGGTGCTCGCCGCCAGTCGTTGTCGGATCTGATTTCCATTGCCAGGGTCGCCTTGCCCTGCATGTCTGCGAAGACATTTTTCATGCCCTGCCCCTGGCCATAAAAATGCAGGCTACCCGAGCTGCGACTGTTGATAAGGCCCTTCTGCCTGAAGACATCGGCTATATCCATATCCGCAAAATTCGCGCTCAGTTTGAAATCGGACGGCTTGCCCGGTGGCGTGTTGGCTTGCAGCGTCAAATCGAGACTGCCGAAATCACTGCCGCTGACCTTCGCCACGAGCGTGCCCCCACGCTGCGTGCGCTCCAGCGTGGCGCTGGCCTGGCGCAGGTTCAGACCGGGCGCCTGCAGGTTCTGCGCACTCAGGGTCAGGTGCAGGTCCAGGTCCTGCAGCGCAGCCAGATATTCCGGCATGGCGATGCCGGGAAGCGCCGGTGTCTCTGCGTCGTCAAAAAGAAAACCCAGGTCCAGCGGGTTGGCTTGCAGGTTCATCGTGAGCTTGCGCCGATCGGTACGGGACAGCTGTGCCGTGCCGCTGATCTGCAGTGCACCCAGCTCGATCGCCAGGTGATCCAAGGCGAATTCCTCCGGGTTGTTATCGAGCCGGGCTTCTATGGATACGGGTAACTGGTTCTGTTTGTTGTAGTGGCCAGCCAGTGACAGGTGACCCTGCAGGGAGCTGAGCAATGTGCCAACAGTGTTTCCGGCGCCCGTCAGTTTTGCCCGCCCGGTGCGCCAGAGCCAGTCCGAGCCGCCGAACTGCGGCGCTATATCAGTTTCGCCCTCCCGGGCCTGCATGGTCGCATCCACGTTCACGGTCCAGCCCTGTGCATCGCTGGCGACGCCAAGCGCACCACTCAAAACACCGGTGGGACCGCTGCTGGTCAATGCGCTGATCTGCAGGCCACGTTCGCCACTGTTGAAGTCGAACGCGGTCTGCCTGCCGATTTCATCCTCGAAGCGGATGACATCGATGGCAACCCGGCCTCGATGGGCTGGCAATTCGACATGCGGAAGGCTTGCGGCAAGACCGCTCGCAAGATCGTCGCCCGGGGCGGATGCGCTGTAGAAGGCAACCAGGTCCAGCAGTGGTTTGATGTCCAGCAGCGGAATGCTTGTTTCAGACTGGTCAGGCAATTGCCAGGAGGTCTGCCCGGTGGCGGCGATGTGCGCGCTCATAGCCGCGGCCTGCAGATCGATTTGCATGGCGTATGCGGAGCTTGTTCCGGGCTGTACCCTGGCCTTGAGCGCAATGGCGGAGTCGGGCTTGTCGGTGACAGCGAGGGTCAGTTCAATCTCAACCGGTGCCAGCTGCAGCAGATCGGCCAGCGACTTTACCGTGGCTAGTACGGTAACGTCCCCCGCTGAGCGCTCCTCGGCCCAGCTTGCCTCGGCGCTGCCGTCGGCCCCGCGCTGCCAGCGGAGCTTTTTTATCGGGTAAGCGGCGCCACTGGCGCTCACATACTGCCCGGCCTCCAGCTGCAAATTCCGCGGCAGCCAGGGTTCGAGAAAGCTATAGTCATTCGGCGGTGGTGTAGAGCGCGCGGGCCAGCGCGATGGCCGAACCATGAGATCGGAAGCCCCGGCGCTCACCAGCCGTATCTTGCGCTCCAGCAGGTCGGCCCAATCCAGGCTGACTTTGACAGCGGTTGCGACGACGGCTGGATCCTGCGGATCACCCATGGTCAACTTTGGGCTGCTCGCCTCCAGCTGCCACAGGTTCGCCTCTATGGGGGCAAGCTGCACCGGCAGGCCAAGCTGCCTGGTCAGCAGGGGCCCGAGCTCGGCATCCAGGGTACGCCCGATCAGGCGGTTGCCCCAGAGCGTCGACGCTGCAAGGACCAGAACCAATGCAATGGCAAAAAGGAATCGTTTCACACGGTGGAGCCCGGCGGATTATCGCCGGCTATCATAGCAGCGGGGAGTAGCGAACACAGCATCCATGTGGCCAGCCCTGTGTGGCATCAAGGGCGTTGACCCTGGCATTACTCCTGGTTTGCGGCCCCCGAGGCTGTTCCCGCCTGCAGGCCGGGCAAGCCCTCCCGAATCCGCCTGGAAAAGTTCTCATCATTGGCTGCGGCCTGCGCCGCCCCGGTGATGCGTGATCGCCGGCGCAATTCCTCGAACGGCAAGCTGGTGTCGAGAAAGCCGGCGCTGTACAGATAGCCATCGAACAGGCCATTCAGGAGGTGATTGAGGTGAAATCCGCCCTGCCGACCCGCCCTGTTCATGTAGCGCACGATATTGAGCGTGCAATTGTTGGTGAGCAGGTTGTACCACTCCGGCTGGTCGGCGAGTTCATTTACTCGTTCGAGGTACACGAGAAACAGGCGCCGGGCAGCCTCGGGTGAGGTCTGCACGTGGTACAGGAAGGTCTGCTCCCCGCGATGATTGGTGCGCAAGCCCACCAGGTCGTGTTCATCGCCGATCACATAGATCAACTCGAACTGCTTGAACATGGATTGCAGGGGATCGAAGCTCCTGCCAACGACAGGCCTGGCTTCTATCGAAATACTGACCGGGGGCGCATTGTCAAAAATAAAGCTTACCCAGGTATGCCCCACCGGCCCTTCCATCCAGAACGACAGGAAAAAATCCACGCCGATCAAATGCGCGAGGGATACCTCGCGATCCTCATAAATGGCGGTGAAATCGTCCCTGCTGCGAAAGTCAAAATTGCGTACATTGCGGATGACAACGCGATCACCGTCAATCTCTACCCGCGGCTTGACCGCCACTTCCTCGCGCCACTGGCGATCGTCCGAGGGAGGAATCATCCACCACCAGGTGAGCACAAGCAGAAACACCGCGGCAAACGCCCGCGGCATGCCGGGCCTGCGCCCGAACCATAGCGCCCAAACGCCAAACACCAGGAATAGCACGGCCAGTGCCAGTCTTGCCGCGGGCCAGGGCAGGTTTGACCAGTAGATCGCCAGCGCACCCCAGCCGAGCAGCCCCAGGCGAAAGAGGAAGCCTATGCCGGCACCAATCCAGCCCAGCGGCTTTGCCAGCCATCCTGGCAACAGGGTGTTCTCTTGTGACATTGTGCATTTCGTCCCGGGTTATCTTTCAACTATTCAATTCGAGAATTCAATTCGAGCGGGTGACTGACTTGGCAGCCGCTTGACCGCCAACACCGGGTGGATCCCTGTTCCACACCGGGCCCGCCCGGGCAGCCTGATAGCCAATGTCGTACAGCCGCTGCATCGCCACCGGGTCGAAGGTTTCGTTGCTGGTGAGGCTCACGTCATTGGCTATATTGATCCAGTGATACTCAGAGCCTTCACGGTTCGACTGGGCGTAGATTCGGGTAAGCGCGCCGACGGTGGCCGACGCACCAGCCGCCTGAAACGAGCGCCACGCTATGCTTGGAAGCGTGCGGCTCGTGGTCGCAACATTCGGGGTCAATTGGCCGTTGTGGATCACATAGATATCCTCGATCGCCGTCTCCCGTCCCGCATTGCGGCGCAGTTCACGGGAGCTGAACAGTCCCCCGTTGTAGAATACGTTGGCGGCCACGGCGCCATCGACGTGCATTTCGTCGTATTGCTGGCCACCGGCCTCAACGTCGAAGAATACCGGCGAAAACGCGATGGGAATCGACGCCGACGCCAGCATCACCCTGCGAAAGAGTTGCAGGGCATCGGGCTGGCCACTGGTAGCGATCAGCCCCATGTTCCAGATGATAAAGCGCTGCGAGTCGAGATCCACCGTGCCGATGTACAGACGCCGCCCGTTGTTATGTGCCAGCGCAACCTGCTGCAGCAGGGCCTCATCAACATGGCGCTCGAGCAGGCTGACCAGCGGGCTGGTGTCGGCGATACCCTCGCCGAACAACACCCGGCTGATAATATCCAGGAATTCCCCCAGCGCGAAAATATCGCGCGAGGCGGTGGTGGTATAGAACTCGTGCAGGGCGGCGTCCCCGGGTTGGCCCAGAAATGCGAACGGCGCCATCAGCGCCCCGGTGGAAACGCCGGTGACCACCTTGAACGTGGGGCGGCTTCCGGTGCTGGACCAGCCATTCAGGAAGCCGGCACCGAACGCGCCATTGGCGCCACCGCCCGACAGGGCAAGGTGTGGATACAGCACGATGCCCTCGTCGTTGGCAGGAAAATCCTCGGGCCTCTCCTGCTCAAAGGATAGCGCCATGTCGGCCTCCATCACCGGGCTGGGAATGCCCGACGGGGCACGCACGTCCGGCATACCCGGGATGATCGCCTCGGAAATCAATGCCGGTGGTACGCCGTTGCGCGGCAGCGAGCCGCAGCCGGCGAGCAACAGCGCCATAAGCAGAAGCGCACAACGCAGCGGCCATTGCACTGGTTGCAGAAATGTCATAATGATCCTTGTCACGCTGGCTGGCTGAAAAACGGCGCGGTCTCAAATATCCTGTCCGCGAAACCCCGGCCATTGTAGCGCAGGCTGCGTTTGAGCACGAAATCAAACAGCAGGACATTGCTTTCACGCAGCCGGCTCAGTGGTTGGATGGCAGCGGCGTCCAGCAACTGTAAATCGACCAGTCCCCGCAGGGGGACCAGGGGCACCACCCCGGGCAGGGGATAGTCCGATCCATTCAACAGGCGCGCATGCCAGTCGGTCCGCCCCAGCAGCGTCGCGATAACCTCCATGCGGTTGAACTGCGTGATCGCCGAGATATCACCGAACAGCCTGCCTTCAAAGCGCTGCTCATCCATCAGTTGCGTGAAGAGCTCGAAGTTGCTGAGCTCGGCGCCGCCCGGGGCATCACCGCGCCCGCTGCCCAGCGAAGCACAGTGTGCGACAACCACACGCACCCCGGCGTCGAGCGGTCGTCGCAGGCGCAGCGGGTTGCCCAGGTGCTCGCCAAACCCCTTCACGGCACGCTCGTCGCCGGCATGCGCAATAAGTGGTATGTGCAGTTCGGCGAGCCTGGCATAGAAGCGGTCACAGCGCGGATCCGCCGGGTCAATATTCTGCGCCGACGGCAGCCACTTGATGGCGCGCGCCCCACGCAGGGCGGCGGCATCGAGCCGTTCCAGGGCCTGCGGGTCATAGGGGTGAATGGACGCCACCCACTGAAAATGCTCCGGGTGGCTGGAGGCGAGACTGGCCGCGTGGTCGTCGGGCACATGGAACGTGGAATGGCTTTGCAGCGGCGCACCGGCATCATCGCGCGCCCAATCGAAGCCAAAGAGCAGCACATGAAAGCCGCTGGCCATGCCGCGGCACTGGGCACGCAGGCGTTCGACGAAAGTCCTGTCGGCCCGGCCAGGTGAATCATCGGTGCAGGACGCATTGATGTAGAACTCACGTTGCATATAGCCGAGCGGCCGCCAGATCTGCTCCATGCGTGGGTTGAACCAGAGGCCGCTGCCGGAGTCGCCGTTGCCAAAAACGTGGCAATGGGTGTCCCAGACTTTGGTAGCGTCGAGTCCATTCCAGGCGGCGGTGACCAGTGGGTGGTCACGCAGTTCCTGCGGCAGTTCAGCCAGGCAGTCATTGAACACGCCATCGCGCAGGGACAGATCGCAGCCGGCGAGCAACCCGCCGGCGGCGGCGCTCCCCGCGAGCAGCAGGCGCCGTCGCTGCCTTCCGAACGGCGTCATGCTAGGCGGAGGTACCCGCCATGCCGGCGGCAAGCGCGAGGGCCACGCTGGCCACCACGGTGAGCGCCGCCAGCAAAGGCCAGACAAAGCGCAGGTACTTGTCATAGCCGACTCTGGCGATCGCCAAACCGCCCACCAGCACAACACTGGTCGGCGACACCAGCAATGCCAGGCCGTGGCCCAGAATCCAGGCGGTGATGGTCAGGGGACGACTCACGTCGGCAAAGTCCGCCAGCGGTGCCAGCAGCGGCATGGCGAGCGCGGCATGGCCGGAACTGGACGGTATGAGGAAGGCCAGCGGAATATTCACCAGCATGGCCGCGATAGCAAAGACGGCCGCCGAGGCACCGGTAATGAGCTGCTCCATCGCATGCAGTATGGTATCCATGATCTGGGTGTTGGTCATGATCGCCGAGACGCCGCCGGCCAGCAACAGCACCATGGCGGGGCTCATCATGTCCGAGGCGCCGGCGGCAATCAGACGAACAATTTCCTTCTCTCCCATCCGCGCCACCAGTCCGACCAGCACCGAGGCGATCAGGAACAGCATGGCCAGTTGCGGAAACCACCAGTTCAGCTCAAACCACAGGGGTGTTGCTGCCGCCACTGTATGGGTGACGTAATCATCGGCCGGCCCGGTGCTGCCGGCCATTATGCTGGACCAGGGGATTACGGCGAAAATCATCAGTCCGAATGTAACAACGGTGATCACCAGCACCCATTTCTGCGTTGCGCTCAGGGTTTCATCGAGCGCTGCACTACCCTCCGCTACATCCTCATCAAAGCCCACCAGGGAAGCTGACGGATTGGCGCGGACCTTGGCCGCATAGTGCAACACCCAGCCGACCGACATGGCCGTCAGCAGCGCCCACAGGCCCAGGCGCAGCACGATGCCATCGCCGATACCAACGCCAGCCTCGCCGGCGGCCACTCCGATGGAGAACGGGTTCACCGTAGCCGCCATGACACCCGTGACGGAACCGACAATGATCATGGCAGCCGTGACCAGTCGATCGTAGCCCAGCGCGGCCATCAGGGGAATGAACAGGGCATAGAAGCCGAACGTCTCCACGGAGAAGCCCATGGTGGAGCCGAGTAACGAGAACAGCACCATGATCGCGGCGATAAGCACCCAGCCGCGACTGCGCAGTCCATGCGCCAGCGCGGCAACCGCGACTTCCAGGCTGCGGGTGGCAAAGCTGATGGAAATGAAGGCGCCTATGGACATAATAAAGACGATAACGCCAATCTGGCCGAACAGGCGCCCGACCGCGCGCGTGTCAACGGTGCCACGCACCGGGCTCAACAGGCCGTAGATACCGTTGACGGGCGCGAGCACGAGCTGCTCAATACGATCGGCGCCACTGAGCGGGGACTCGACGCGCTGATAGGTGCCCGGAATCGGCGAACCGTCGGCATCGGTGCTGTACTTGCCGGCAGGGATAAACAACGCCGCGAACCAGACCAGTACCGTGACGATGGCCAGCGTCGTCACCGAGCTGGGGAAGCTGAACCGACCCTTTGCAGGTTGCGACGCCGAATCGTTGGTCTTTTCGGACATAATTTCCCT
Organism: uncultured Halioglobus sp.; assembly: GCA_964436585.1. Lineage (GTDB taxonomy): Bacteria > Pseudomonadota > Gammaproteobacteria > Pseudomonadales > Halieaceae > JARRPM01. The sequence goes on from CAYTDW010000022.1 coordinate 11,584, forward strand.
TGGGCTATTGGGTTGAATTACATCCGCCTGCAGTCATCAGAAATCCACCGCGTCGCGGATGATCGGGCAGGTCATGCAGTGGCCGCCGCCACGGCCGCGGCCGAGTTCGGCGCCGACGATGGTGATGACCTCGATACCGGCCTTGCGCAACAGCGTGTTGGTGTAGGTGTTGCGATCATACGCATAGACCACACCGGGCGAGGCGCAGACCAGGTTGGCGCCGCTGTCCCACTGCGTGCGCTCACGCTGGTAGTCACTGCCGCCCGCTTCAACGACGCGCAACTTCTTGAAGCCCAGCGCTTGCGCCACCACATCGACGAACGGCTTTTTCTCGGCATGCAGTTCGACGCCGCTGGGGTGGCTGCTCGGGCGATAGGAAAAAGTGCGGGTCTGGTTCATAAAATCGGGCGCCAGCAACACGCAGTCGCGATCGGCGAAGGTGAACACCGTATCGAGGTGCATCGCCGCGCGGATCTTCGGCATTGCCGCGACGATGACACGCTCGGCCGCGCCCTTCTTGAACAGCGT
>CAYTDW010000023.1:0-12007 GCA_964436585.1 uncultured Halioglobus sp.
ACCTCGGCATCGGCAACCCAGCGAGCCAACTGCTCGTCTTTGGCCACTTCGCTGGCCTCGGGTCCCGACAGCACGATCTTGTTCACCACCCGCGACATCCGCAGTGAATTCAGTACCCGCCGCACCATGGGCATGCCGTCCAGGTCGATCATGGCCTTGCTGCCGACCTTGGTGTGGTTGATCAGGGAATCGGCCTTGGTCCTGTCGCCTGCGAGCACGATGGCGGTCAGCTGGTGTTGTTCCGGATTCAGATGCATAGGTCACAGGTCTTTTTCGTATACGCGGTAGCGCTTATACGCCTGCCCGCCGATGGTTTCAATGATGTTGCGCATGCCATCGTTATCTTCCAGGATCCAGCCCATCTCGACATTCTCCACACCCCGGGCATGCATCGCCTTGCGCACGGCATCGATGACCATGAAGGCGAGGGTGGGACCCAGGCGCGAGTGCTGGAAGCTCTGCCGCACCCCCATCAGGGGGATGCGGGCCGTCCGCGGATGCCTCACCTTGAGGCGCCACAGCAGTTTGGCCCAACCGAAGGGCAATAATTTCCCCTTCAGGTCCCGGATCGCCTCGTTGAGGTTCGGCAGCGCCACGATAAAGGCGACGGGCTCGCCGTCGTACTCGGCGATCTGGATGTAGTCATCCGGCATCAGCCTGGCAAGGGTGAGCACTGTCTCCTCCCATTCCGCAGCCACCAGCGGCACGAAACCCCAGTTGTGCGCCCAGGCGTCGTTGAAGACGTCGAGCATGATCGCCGCGTCCTCCTTCAGGTGCCTGCGCCGCGCCGGGCGCACCTTTACCCGGCCCGACACCCGCTGCGCGAGCCTGGTCATGACCCGCGGCGGTTCAAAGTCCGGCCGGATATGGTAGGCCAGCAGGTCCCTTGCCCCCCGCAGGCCCTGGGCTTCGATGCCGGCGCCATAGTAGGGCCGGGCATGCCCCATGAGCACGAATGGCGGGGTATTGAACCCCTCGACCAGCAGGCCGACCTCCTCGTTGATGTGCAGATTCAAAGGGCCGCGCAGCCTTTGCATGCCCTCGCTGCGCAGCCAGTCGGCGGCCGCCCCCAGCAGCGCGGCGAATACCGCGGGATCGTCCTCGCATTCGAGCATGCCGAAATAGCCCACGGCATCGGCGTGCTGGCGCAGATGCATTGCATCGATCTGGGCGGTGATACGGCCCACCGGCACACCCGCGCGCACAGCCAGCCAGGCGCGCCAGCGGGCGTGGTCGAAAAAGTGATTGGCGGGTGAAAAACGCTGGCGCTGCTCAAAATCCAGCGGGGCGATCCAGGCGGGGTCATCTGCGTACAGGCGGTGCGGCAGGGCCAGGAACTGGTCCCACTGGGCGCGTTCCGTCACCACCTGGAGCGCGACGACTGGCTCCCCGGTCTGGGCCATACAAACTCCTGGCTGGCGCCCATTCAGGGCAGTGCGCGGAGTATACAGGCGAATTCCCACCCTGCGAACTGTACTGCTGAAATTTACTTATAAAACAAAAGGTTGTGTGATTCAAAGCCCGGCCGGCGGACGCCCCGGGGGAGGTCGGTAGTCATTATTGCGCAGGCTTCAATGGTATTATTTCCCATGAGGCAGGGAGCTGAAAATGCTAGAGTTGCGCCGTGTCTGGTAGCCAGTCCAGGTTACCAGGTAGCAAGGGCACAGGGTGATGGCAAAGCAACAATACCGGCCCGCAATATCCGCAGTTTCTTGACCTGAGCTTCACTCCTCGGCCACTCGGAGGATGAAGTGTTTTAGCCATTTTGGCACGCAGCATCGGACAGGCTGCCACCATTGAGGATTTGATTTTGTCGTCAACTGAACTCACAGCTACGCCGACGAACCATCCCCTGGCCTTTCGCGCCGCCGATTTTCCCACCCTGACCGCTGCTCTCGACTATGCCGCCCAGGGCGAGACCGGCGCCAATTTCTATACCGGCCGTGGCGCCATTTACAGCGCCCTGCCATACCGCGAACTGCGCTCGCAGGCCGTTGAGCTGGCGCACAAACTGCTGGGCCTGGGTCTTGAGCCCGGCAGCCGCGTGGCCCTGGTCGCCGAGACCAATCCCGAATTCCTCTGCTTTTTCTACGCCTGCCAGTACGCTGGCCTGGTTCCCCTGGCCCTGCCGGCCTCTGTGAAAATGGGTGCCCACCTGGCCTATGTGGCACAGCTGCAGCGCCTGCTGGAAGCAAGCGACGCCGCGGTTGCCGTGGCCTCCGAGGGCTATCTGTCATTCCTGCAGGAAGCCAGCGAGGGCCTGGGTCTGCGCATGGTGGGCGCAGCCTCAGCCTTTCACGCCCTGCCGCGCGGCGAGCAGGCCCTGCCGCAGGTGCAGCCGGAGGATATCTCCTACATCCAGTACACGTCCGGCAGCACGCGCTTCCCGCGGGGCGTGGTGATCAAGCATGCCACGGCGATGGCGAACCTGCGGGGCATCATCGCGCACGGCCTGATGATGAATGGCGACGACCGCATGATGTCCTGGCTGCCGTTCTACCACGACATGGGCCTGGTCGGTTTCATGCTGGTGCCGATGGCAGCCCAGGTTTCGATCGACTACCTCGACACCCGCGAATTCGCCATGCGCCCGCGCCAGTGGCTGGAGCTGATGACCCGGTCCCGCGCCAGCATCTCCTTTGCACCGTCTTTCGGCTACGACCTCTGCGCCCGCCGCGTACGCCCCGGCGACCTCGCCAATTACGACCTGAGCAACTGGCGGGTAGCGGGTATCGGCGCCGAGATGATCCGCCCCGAAACACTGGAATACTTCGCCGAACTGTTACAGCCCTGCGGCTTTGATCGCCGCGCCTTCCTGGCCTGCTACGGCATGGCCGAGTGCACCCTAGGGGTCAGCTTTTCACCCCTGGCGACCGGCTTCACCACCCATCACATCGACAGCGATCAACTGGCTGACAACCACCGCGCCGTGCTGCTGGAGGAAAGTGACAATCCCGGGCGCGGGCGCCACTTCGTCAACTGCGGTGTCCCCTTGCCGGATTTCGAAGTGCAGATCCGCGATGGCGGCGAAACCGTGCTGGAAGACTGGCACAGCGGCGTAATCTACCTGCGCGGCCCCAGCGTCATGTCCGGCTATTTCCGCCTGCCGGAAGAAACCAGCCACGCCCTGGACGCCGACGGCTGGCTGAACACCGGTGATATCGGCTACCTGGTCGACGGCGTGCTTACCATCACCGGGCGCAAGAAAGACCTGATTATCATTCACGGCCGCAATATCTGGCCGCAGGATCTCGAGCACATCGCCGAGGCAGAGCCCGAAGTGCGCTCCGGCGATGCGGTGGCGTTCTCCGTTCCCGACCACGAAGGCGAGGAAATGTGCGTGTTGCTGGTGCAGTGCCGTGAGACTGACCAGAAGAAGCGCAACAACCTGGTGCGCCGCCTGAGCGCGTTGATGCGCCTGGAAATGGGCCTCGACTGCTATGTCGAGCTGGCGCCTCCCCACTCCCTGCCCAAGACCTCCTCGGGCAAACTGTCCCGCGCCAAGGCGCGCCTGGACTTCATCAGCTCCCACCAGGCTGACAACCTGAACGCCGTCACCGAAGAGTTCCGCCTGAGGGTCGCATCAGCCTGATTCCCCGCGGCAGCCTGATCGCCGTTACCGGCGCCACAGGGTTTATCGGCACCGCACTGTGTGCCGAACTGCTGCAAACAGGCTATCGCGTGCGGATCCTGGCCAGGTCCCCTGCCAGGGCACAGCACCTCATCCACCAGGGCGCCAGCCTGATCACGGGCGATCTCGACGATGCGGTTGCACTGCAGCAACTGGTGGCCGCCAGCGCCGCTGTCATCCACGTCGCCGGTGCCGTCAGGGGCGCATCCCGCCCCGATTTCGATCACATCAACGTCACCGGCACCGCCAATGTGCTGGCCGCAGTCGCCGCGCAGGCCAGCCCCCCACGCCTGCTGCTGCTGTCATCGCTGGCGGCCCGCGAGCCGGGCCTGTCCTGGTACGCGGCCAGCAAGCGGGCCGCTGAGGACCTGCTGGCGCAGCGGCCTGACCTGGACTGGGTGATCCTGCGCCCGCCGGCAGTGTACGGGCCCGGCGACAGGGAAATGCGGCCCGTATTCAGGACCATGGCCAGGGGCATCGCGCCAGTACCCGGGGATGCCGGGGCCAGGATCTCCCTGCTCCACGTCAGGGATCTCGTCGCGGCCTGCCTGGCCTGCCTGGAAACCGCCGCGACCCGCGGCCAGACCCTGACACCCTGCGATGGCAGGGTCGGGGGCTACGACTGGCGCGACATGGCGGACCTGGCGGCGAGGGTGTGGGGCCGCAGGGTGCGCCTGTGGCAGGTGCCGCGCTGGCTGCTGGACAGCGCTGCCTGGATCAATCTGGGGAGCGCCCGGCTGACCGGCCGGGCGCCCATGCTCACGCCGCCGAAGCTCAGGGAGCTGCGCCACAGGGACTGGGTGGCGGACAATACGGCCATTAGCCGGGTCACCGGCTGGCGGCCCGAAATCGACCTGCGGCAGGGGCTCGAGCAATTGCGCAAAGCGGAACTATGACCGCTAATTCCGGGCCTTTCCACGGCCCTGCCTGGGCTATAATCCGGGGCCTAATCAAGCATGTTTCCTCAGGGTAGATCGGAGCCTTGGCTGAGTTCATTGTTGGCAACTCGCTGCGCAAGCTGGCGCGGGAGCACCGCTTCCTGCAACGTCTGCTATGGCGCCTGGATTATGCCCTGGTCTGGCTGGTGGCATGGCTGGCGCGACAGCTGCCCATTGACACCGCCTCCCGTTTGGGCGACCGGGTGGGTGCCTGGGTCGGAGCAAACCTGAAGCGCAAGACGGCCATTTTTCGCACCAACCTGGCAATGGCCTTTCCCGCGATGACCGCTGGCGAACTGGACCAGTTAGTGGCCCGCGCCTGGGGCCAGGCGGGTCGCGTACTGCTGGAATATCCGCACCTGGACACGATTCTCAGGGAAGACGATCGCCTGGTGATCGATATCCTGGAACCCGTTGCCACCTACAGCGACCCGGCCCGGCCCTGTGTGTTCGTCTCCGCGCACCTGAGCAACTGGGAAGTGGCCTGTTCGGCGATGGCCAAACTGGGTATCGCCAACGCCAGCCTGTACTCGCCGCCCACCAACCCCTTGCTGGACCGCCTGCTGCTGGAGTCGCGCCAGGCATTGAACTGCCAGCTGCTGCCCCGGGACAGCAGCGCCCGCCTGCTGATGCGGGCACTCAAGGAGGGCCGCTCGGCGGGGATCGTCATGGACAGGCGGGTGGAAGACGGTGTGCCAATCCGCTTTTTCGGCCACGATAAAACCTCCACCCTGTTGCCGGCCAAGCTCGCCCTCAAGCAGCATTGCGACCTGGTGCCCATCCAGGTAGAGCGCCTGCAGGACGCGCGTTTCCGGGTGACGTTTCACCCGCCGGTGCGCCCCTCCAATCCCGGGGCCGATGAAACCGCCCGGGCGACGGACATGATCCAGCAGGTACACACGCTGTTCGAGGACTGGATTCGCCAGCGCCCCGAGGACTGGTTCTGCTCCAAGCGCCTGTGGGCCAAAGACACCGCAACCAAGCAAACAGAGGTAAACGGCCGTGACGCCGACATCGATTCCTATGCAGCCTGAAAAACAGCACCAGTCCATCCGCCTGTTCGAGAACGACCTGCTCGAGCGCCTGTCCCATGTCCACCCGATCACGCCGCTGCTGATGTGGGGCCCCATCGCCGGTTACCTGATCTGGCGCAGCCTCGCCGTGTACCAACTGCCCCTGCTGCCGGTACTCGCGATTGGCGTGGCCGGGGTGTTCACCTGGTCACTGAGCGAGTACTGCCTGCACCGCTTCCTGTTCCACTTCCCGGCAAAGAGCAAACTCGGCAAGTGGCTGGTGTTCCTGTTTCACGGCAATCACCACGAGGACCCCAAGGACAAGACCCGGCTGGTCATGCCCCCGGCCGGCGCCATTCCCATCATGCTGGTGCTGTACCTGCTGTTCGGCCTGTTCATCCCACAGCCCTGGATCCAGCCGTTCTGCGCGTTTTTCATCATCGGCTACCTGATCTACGACTACATCCACTACTCGACCCACCATTTCCCGATGCGCAACCCGGCGGCCCGGTACCTCAAGCACTACCACCTGAAACACCATTTCTCCGGTGAGGGCGGCCGCTTCGGCGTCAGCTCACCCCTGTGGGACAAGGTATTCGGCACCGAACCCGGCCAGCGCTGAGCCGTCGGGGTGCCCCAGTTTTACCTGATTCCCAAGAAACTGGCGCGCAGGGCACCGGTTCTCGTCGCCATCGCGCAGTGGCTGGAAGCGCGCCTGTTCGCCTTCATCTTCTGGTTCATACGCCTGCTGTCGCTGGAGCAGGCCAGCCGCCTGGCCGGGTTTGCCTTCGGCCTGGTCGGGCCCTGGGGCGACAAGGCCGCCAAGGCCAGGGCCAATCTCGCTGTTGCCTTCCCCGACTCCAGCCCGCAGTGGCGGGAGCAGACTACGCGCCAGATTTTCCGCTACCTGGGCATTTCCGCCGCCGAGCTGATCAAGCTGGAGGATATCTGGGACCAGCGCGAGCAGCGCCTGGAGTTTGTCCTCCAGCCCCTGGCCGCTGAGGTCATCGAGCAGAAGCGGGCCGCGGTATTCGTCAGCGCACACGTCGGCGCCTGGCAGGTAACGAATCTGCTCTCGCTGCAGTACGGTCTCACCATCAGCACCATCTATGCACCTGAGTCGAACCCGGTGCTGCGGGACATGATGCTCAAGTTGCGTGAATCTTTCGGGGTGAAGCTCGTTCCCAGTGACGCCGGCGTACGGCCGCTACTGAAGGAGCTGGCCGCGGGTCACAGTATTGGCCTGGCCATGGATACCCGGCTGGATACAGGAAAACTGCTGCCCTATTTTGGCCGCGATGCGCTCACCAACACCAGCGCGGCCCGGCTCGCCCTGCGCTCCGGCGCTGCCCTGCTGCCGATCCGGGGGGAGCGCCTGCCGGGCAGCCGCTTTCGCATAACGGTATACGATCCCCTGAACAGCGAATTGCCGGACGCGACACCGGAGGAACAGGCAGTCGACCTGAGCGTGCAGATCAACCGCTGTTTCGAGGCCTGGATCAGGGAGTCTCCGCAGCAGTGGATCTGTCTGAAGCGGCGCTGGCCGAAGGCGCACCGGCTGTAGCGGGCCGACTGTCCTGCGGCTCCGGCCAGAACAGTTCCGGCAGGCAGTGCCGCTCGAGAAAGGCCACTTTTTCCGGCGCCAGGGTATCCCGGTAGCGGGTCAGTACCGCCCGGTCGATGCCGGTACTGGCGCCAAAGGAGGAGTTGCTGCGGCCGGCCTCCCCGCCCTGGGTGTACTCGAGCACCCCGGGCAGAAAGTCGATCCCCGCAAACTCGCACACCCGGGACATGGAAGCCCGCGTATCGGTTACCAGTTCCTCGAAGCGCAGACGCAGCGCCGGGCCGAACGCCGCGGCAAATTCGTCGATTTCCTCCCAGTAGCGGTTCTGGCGCTGGCAGAAACGACGCAGGTTCAGGGTGGGGTTGCGCACCAGCTTGGAACTGAGGTGGGCCCGCGGATCGCGCACCAGGAAGATACCGCGCACATCATAGCTGCGCGCCAGCAGGCGACCGACCCGGCTGAGGTCGCTGTTGTTGGGTTGCAGCGCGCAGAAGATCACCCGCAGGCGCGAATCCCCCTCGACATGGCCCAGCGCCACCGCCAGCGCCTCCACATGGTTGCGCACGAGGCTGTCGACGCTGCCGCGTTCATGGTGCTCGCTGATGTAGCGGTAGTAGGCATCCAGGTCCAGGGAATCCTCGGTGCCGAAGACCTCGGTACCGTGGCCGGCATTGATACGCTCCAGGTGGCCGTCTTTCTGCAGCTGCCGGTAAAACTGCGGGGCGGCGGCGCGGGAGCTGAGCATGCCACGCCAGCGCAGCAGCGGATGGCGCGACAGGTGGCGGACGAAGTAGTCCTCGTCCGGCGGCAGCAGTAACTGGGGATGGTGGTCCAGCAGTCCGCGCAGCAGGTGATTCCCCCCCCGGGGAGGCGCCCCCAGAATCAACAGTTGCGGCTTGCCGGTGGTTGCGGTCATCAGTACATCAGGCGTTCTTTTTCCGTCACCATCTCGGTGCCGGTCAGCAGGCGGCGCAATTTCTTTGCCGCCATTTTCATTGGCCGGTATTCCTCGAACACCACGATGAATACCTTGCGATAGTAGTTTTCCGGACAGTTGATGCGCCGCACGCCGTGCCAGGAGTTGCCCTGGCGGCCGAAGATAATGCAGCGGTTGTCGCGCGGGTCGGCCGGGTATTCGGCGATGAAGTCGTCGAAACCAGGGGCGTTGTCGGCGTCGATTTTGCCGCCGTCATCGAGGATGACCGTCTCACCGCCCCAGTCCCACTGCCAGTCGTCGAGGGTATTGAGATAGAAGATCTGGGAGCCGATTTTGCCCTTGGAATCGCAGTGGGGGGACACTTCCCCCCCGTTCGGCGTGAAGTGCCAGTGAAAGCGGAATCGCACATGGCTGACATCCAGCATCCTGCAGACAAAGCTGCGGTAGCGGTCGCCGCGCAGTTCGGCGATCAACCCGGCCCAGGGGGCAGGCAGTTCCATCCCGTCCTCGTAATCCAGCACATAGCGGTCGTGGCTGGCCTGGCCGTGCTTGCGCTGCTTGCCGAAAAAGGCGCGGAACCGGGAGAGTTCGGGTATCGTCGCCAACAGTTCGGGGAAGCGCTCGTCCCGGATGAAGTGCTGGGGGTTGATCCAGGGGAAGGGTTTTTGCGCCTGGAACGCCGCCGCATCAATCGTATCCAGCACCGCGGGGTTCAGATATTGCAGGGTAGCCGAACTCATCTCACACCAGCTGAAATCAAAGCAAAAGTATACGACCCCGACCGGGCCATGGACAGTGACAATTTACCCGGCGCCATCGATCTGTCCAGGTGCGCGAGCGTCGGGAGGCGCCACCTGCGCCAAACCGTTGCGATGCCTTTCGTCCCCGCCTCGGGTAAACTCCGCAGCCCGTACCCAGCGAAAACTGATCCCGTGAAATTATCAGCCTTCGGCAGCAAATTCACCGGTGAGTCGGGCATTGTCGAGCTGATGGACGACCTCAGCAGTGCCCTCAGCCAGAATCCGGACATGATTTTCATGGGCGGCGGCAATCCCGGCCAGCTGCCCGCGGTTGAGGCGGCTTTCCAGCGCCAGCTGCAGGCCATCCTGGACGACCCGGCCCGGCGCCACAGCCTGTTCGGCGTCTACCAGGCGCCCCAGGGCGACCCGCAGTTTCGCCGGCAACTGGCGACCTTCCTCAACCGCCAGTTCGACTGGGGGCTGGGTGCCGCCAACATCGCCATCGCCAATGGCAGCCAGTCCGCCTTTTTCGTGCTGTACAACATGTTCGCCGGGGTCATGCCCGATGGCGGCCGGCGCAGCATCCACCTGCCGCTGGCGCCGGAGTACATCGGCTACGGCGATATCGGCCTGGGGGCGGACTTCTTCAGCGCCACCCGCCCCGGCATCGAGCGGCTGGATCAGCACCTGTTCAAGTACCACGTGGACTTTTCCCATCTGCAGGAGGCACAGGCGATTGGCGCCCTGTGCGTGTCGCGCCCCACCAATCCCACCGGCAACGTACTCACGGACGAGGAAATGACCCACCTGGATGCGATCGCCCGCTGCCGGGACATTCCGCTGATCGTCGATGGCGCCTACGGCTTGCCGTTCCCCAATATCGTGTTCACCGAGGCCACGCCGCACTGGAACGACAACACGATTCTCAGCCTGAGCCTGTCGAAGCTGGGACTGCCCGGGGCGCGCACCGGTATCGTCATCGCCCGGGAGGACATCATTCGCGCCTTCACCAACGCCAATACCATCGTCAGCCTGGCCTGTGGCAACCTCGGCCCCGCCCTGGCCGGGCCCCTGTTCGACAGCGGCGAGATTCTGCGCCTCAGCCGGGACCATATCGAACCCTGGTACCGGGAGCGCTCACAGCAAACCGTCCGCTGGTTCCGCCAACAACTGGGAGACCTGCCCTACCACATCCACAAGCCCGAGGGCGCCATCTTCCTGTGGCTGTGGTTCGAGGGCCTGCCCATCACCAGCCAGGAACTTTACCAGCGCCTGAAGCAGCGCGGCGTGCTGGTAGTGCCCGGCCACAATTTCTTCGTCGGCCTGCACGGCGAGTGGCCGCACCAGCACGAGTGTATCCGCGTCTCCTACGCCAGTGACGGCGAGGCCGTCAGGCGCGGGGTAACAATCATTGCCGAGGAGGTCGCCCGGGCCTACCGGGTGGCCTAGGGGACCAGCCATGAGCCGCAGCAGAGCCCTGCTCATCGCCGCACCCTTCGCCCTGGTCCTGGGGCTGCTGTTGCTGTTACCCCTGTTGTTCGACAGGGACGCCGCGCTGGAGTTGGCCGCCACCACGCTGCGCGAACGGACCGGTGCCCATCTTACGGTGGCGGGGCAGTCCAGCCTGGCATTGTTCCCGACCCCGGGTTTGACCCTGGGTGACGCGAGCCTGGCCCTGCCCGGGGAGGAGGAGCCCAGCTTGCGGGTGCGCTCACTGGATCTCCGCCTGCGGCTGTTGCCCCTGCTGGCCGGCCGGATGGAGATTGATTCCCTGGCGCTGGATGGCCTCGCTGTCACAATCCGCCCCGAGGCAAAGGCCGCCCCGGAGGCGCGAGTGGTTGACAGCGGTGGCCTGCGCGACGCGGACACGGCGATCACCCTGCCGCGGGCATTGAATGTGAAGCACCTGACCGTCACCGACTCGGTGATCGAGCTGGCGGGCAGTGCGACCCGGGCAGGCACGGTGATACCTGGCGCCCACACCGTCAGCGACCTGCGGGCGACACTGCGCATTGCCGATGGCGTGATCCGGCTCAGCACGCTGACCGCCGTATTGTATGGCGGCAAACTGGCGCTGCAGGGGACCTTCGATGGCAGTCAGGATACCGCCACCCTCGAGACCTCGGGACGGCTGGAGCAGGCGGATATCGCGGCGGCGCTCGCGGCCAGCGGAGCGCAGCCGGTGCTCAGCGGCAAGGCCAGCATCGACTGGAACCTGGCGAGCAGGGGGCGTACCCGCAACGAACTGGTGGCGGCCCTGACCGGGCCCATCAGGCTGGCAGGCAGTCAGGTGGTGCTCAATGACATCAGCATCGAGCAGCTGTTGTGCCAGGCGGTGGCGCTGGGCAACCAGGAACAGCTCACCGCAAGCTTCCCCGCCGGCACCCTGTTCACGACCCTGGACGCGGACATCCAGCTGGCCGACGGCAGGGCGCGGCTGGACCCGCTGCGGGCCGGTTTGCCCCAGGTCGCGCTCGCCGGCAAAGGTGATTTCGACCTGCAGAGCAAGGACTTCAGGGCCAGCTTCAAGGCCCGGCTCTCACCCGAACTGGAAACCCTGGACCCGGCCTGCCGGGTGAGCAAGCGCCTCCTCGCCATCGACTGGCCGCTGGACTGCAAGGGCAACGCCAGTGGGGAGCCGTCAGAATGGTGCAGGGTGGATGCGCGGGAAGTGCTCGAGGACCTCGGCGAAAACGAGGTCCGGCGCAAGCTGGAAAAGAAGGCAGGCAAGCTGCTCGAGAAGTTGTTCAATAGATGAAGCGGGGTCGGGGGCAGGAGTGTTTCCTCAGTGGGGATGCCCGGGCTGCCACAGCGCGGACAGCACCTCGGCCTGCTGCAGCACCGTCTGCACCGCCGCATCCTGCAGGTCGGGCGGGTAGCCGTACTTGCGCAGGATGCGCTTGACCAGCACGCGCAGCCGCGCCCGAGCCGATTCGCGGTGGGCCCAGTCGACGGCGACGTTTTCGCGCAGGCTCACCAGCAGTTCGTGGGCGATCACGCGCAGCTTGTCGTCGCCCATCACCTGCAGGGCGGATTCGTTCTCCGCCAGCGCGTCGTAGAAGGCGATCTCCTCCTCGGACAGGCCCTGTTCCTCGCCCCGACTGCGTGCGGCGCGGATGTCCTGGGCCAGCTTGATCAGTTCCTGCAGCACCTCGGCGGTGGTGATGGCATTGGCGTGGTAGCG
>CAYTDW010000024.1:0-11978 GCA_964436585.1 uncultured Halioglobus sp.
GTCCTGTCGCAACTCCTCGACAAACCACGGCGCCTGACCCGGCACCTGCTGCCACTGCTGCAGGCGGCGCCGGCGGCCTCGATTATCCTGACCTCATCCGGCGTGGGGCGCGTCGGCAAGGCTTACTGGGGCGCCTACGCGGTGTCCAAGTTTGCCACCGAGGGCTTTATGCAGGTGCTGGCCAGCGAGCTGGAGAATACCTCGCGGGTGCGGGTGAACAGTCTCAATCCCGGCCCAACCAACACCAGTATGCGGCGCACGGCCTACCCCGCAGAGCGACCCACCGACAACCCCGCCCCGGAGGACATCATGGCGACCTACCTGTTCCTGATGGGCGATGACAGCGCGGGGATCACCGGCCAGGCGTTTAACGCTCGCTAGCCCCGGCGCGAAAGAGACGTGTTCTTCCCCGGTTGTCACTGCCGGGTGTCTCCGAACACGGCGAACTGCACAATGAAAAGACCATACCTTCGGAGGCACCCATGACATCCACCCTTGCCCGCTGCGCCCACCTGGCATTCACCCTCAGCCTGCTGGCAGCCAGCCATGCCGCGCTGGCCGCCCAGTGCCAGCCATCCAGGTGGGGTCCAGAGGATGAGATTGGCGCTGCCAACTACGTGTCACCCGAGCAGGTCCTCATGGCGGTGCAGCTGGTGAAGCAGGGCCAGACTCATCCGCTGGGGATCGTGGTCGATCCGGCCATGCCGGCCTTCCCGCCCCGCTCCATGTCGCTGCTTATCGTGCAGCCCGGGCAGCACGCCGGCCGCAGTACGCAGCCGCAGTTCGGCTGGGAGTCCAGCTACAACGACGACCTGGCGCAGCTGTGGTTTGGTATCGGCCCGCAGCTGGACGGGCTCGGCCATATGGGCGAGGCGAATGAGTACTACAACTGCAATAAGGCAGCCGATTTCGTCGAGATCACCGGCCTGAAGAAACTGGGCACCGAGAAGGTGCCGCCGCTGGTCGGGCGCGGCATCCTGCTGGATATGGCCAGGCACTTTGGCGTCGAGGTTATGGCCGCGGGACAGGGCATAGGCCCCGCGGATATCAAGGCCGCAGCAGAGGCGCAGGGCGTGCAGATACGCCAGGGTGATGTGGTTTTATTGCACACGGGCTGGACCGACGGCAAGCTGGAGTCCAGTCCGCAGGCGTGGGCCGCGGGAGAGCCGGGCTTGACCAATGAAGCGGCGGCATACCTGGCTTCCCTGAATCCGATGGCGGTGGGCGCGGATACCTGGGGCCTCGAAGCGGTCCCTGCCGTCGCGGGAGACAAGGCCTTCTATGGCCACGTGGAGTTGCTGAAGAAAAACGGCATCTATATCCTCGAAACCATGAATACCGGCCGCCTCGCGCGGGAGCAGGTGCGTGAGTTCATGTTCGTCCTGGGCCAGGCCAGAATCAAGGGCACGGTGCAGATGATCATCAATCCCGTGGCCATGTGGTAACTACCCAGCGAGCGCTTGCTGGCATGCCCGCAACCGGGTCTTAACATGGAGGGCTGCATGCCCCAACCCCCGTCCAACCCCCCAGGCGAATGGAACTTCCTCAGGGCCGCCCCGGCCGAGCGCTACGATAGCGGGCGGTCGCGGCGTGAAGCGGTGCCACTGGAGGCCCATGTCGAGGCTGCCCCTGCGACCGGCCGCGCCAATGCGCTGACCATTCTCGCCGGGCAGGACAAGTCCCGACTCGCTGACCTCGTCCCGCTGCGGTACGGGCGGATGAGTCGCACCCCATTCACCTTTCTGCGCGGCGCAGCTGCCGTCATGGCCAGTGATCTTGCGGCCGGTGCCAGCACCGACCTGCAGGTTGAGTTGTGTGGCGACGCCCACCTGGGCAACTTCCGCTGGTACTTCGCACCCAATCGGGACCAGGTATTCGATCTCAACGATTTCGACGAGACCCTGCCCGGGCCATTCGAGTGGGATGTCAAGCGCCTCGCCGCGAGCGTCGCGGTTGCCGCGCGGGCAAATGGCTGTTCCAGGGTGCAGGCGCGCGCCGCCACGCGCTCCGCAATGCGCCACTACCGCAAGTCTGTCGCCGAGGCCTCGGAACTCAATCCGCTTGACCTGCACTATTACCGCTTCAACTCGCGTACCGCGCTGGAGCGGATCGAGAAGCACGGCAGTAGCCATCGCAAATGGAAAGAGGAAGTTCTGGCAAAGGCCAGTCGCAACAACAGTCTGCGCGCCTTTGACAAGCTCACCGAAGTTGTCGGCGGTCGGCGCATGATCGTTCCCGATCCACCGCTGATCGTGCGCTTCGATGGCATGAACGCCGCGGACGAATCGAATGCCGTGGGCGCGTTCCTGGGCCGCTACCGCCAGAGCCTGCCACTTGAGCGGCGCATGCTGCTCGACCGGTTCTCCCTGGTGGACATCGCCCAAAAAGTCGTCGGGGTGGGTAGCGTGGGTATCCGTTGCCTGATCGTGTTGCTGGAGGCCGGCGATGGCACGCCCCTGTTCCTTCAGTTCAAGCAGGCGTTGCCCTCCGTACTCGAAGCCCACCTGGGTGCCAGTGCCTTCGAGCAGGCGGGACAACGGGTGGTCGAGGGACAGCGCCTGATCCAGGCCACCAGCGACGTTCTGCTTGGCTGGGCGCAGTGGCAGGAGCCGGACGGGCAGGAGCTGGATTTCTACTTCCGCCAGCTCTGGGACGGCAAGGGCAAAATCGATATCGAAGAACTCGGACCCAAGCGGCTTGCCGCCTACGCCGGCCTCTGCGGCAAGGCCCTGGCATTCGCCCATGCGCGCTCGGGGGATGCCATGATGATCCGCGGGTACATGGGTGATGACCGGACTTTCGACGACATCATGGTGGCATACGCCGACCGCTATGCGGACATCACTGAACATGACCAGGCGCAACTGTGCGAGGCAATCGACGACGGCGCAATCGAAGTTATACGCGATATCTGAGTGCGACCAGACGGACAGCTCACCGACCAGCACGCTCCGTGGCAGCACCGAGATCGCCATGTGCTCAGCCACACTGTAAATGCGCCGCAGCTTGTCGAGCAGTTCGAACTGGACACGGTGCTTGAGCAGGCGATCCGGGACGTCCTGGAGCGGTAACAGTTCGCGGCTGATCGCCGCACTCATGTTCTCTCTACTCCTGCTTGTCCCATCCAGGATAGGGCGGCATGCTCAGAATCAGCAGCCCACCCAATGTGCAGCCCACGGTGCCCGCGATCAGAAAAAGACTGTAATCGCCCGCAAGATCAAACACCAGACCGGCCAACATTGGCCCCATTCCCGCAGCCAGAGCCATCAGCGATGACATCACGCCGTAGATCGCGCCGAAATTCTTCTGGCCCGCATAACCTGCAGTGAGGAAACTGGTGATGTGAGTCTTGGTGCCTGCAGCATAGCCGTTAACCAGCAAGGCGGTGACGATCAGCATGGGTGAGCGGATGCCATCCAGCAACAGGGCGAAGGCCAGCGCCGCCGCTCCCAATGTGATGCCGCCCACCCAGTTGGGTCGGAACCGGTCCAGCAGCACCCCCGTTACCAGTTTGCCGACGATTCCCGCAATGCCGGAAAGCCCGACCAGCCAGGCGGCAGTGTCGCGCGACACCCCCGCGTCCGTGAGTATGGGGAACAGGTGAATTGCGAGCCCCATCGTCAGAAGCATGACGATAAAATTGGCAATGGCAAGACGCCACAGTGCCGAATCTCGCCAAGCCTGGGGAATCGTAAGGCCGGCAAGGTCAACGGCAGGCGCCTCCTTAGCCAGCGCCCTGCCGGCGCGTTCATCCACTTTTCTCTGTTTGGCGACACGAGCGCGCGCATCGAAAAAGAACAGCAGGCACACTAACAGGGTGATACCGCCCCAACCCAGGGCCAGCCAGGCGAACCCTCCCCGCCAGCCGAATTCGGTAATAAGAAAATTACCCAGTGGCGGCACCACGCTCTGGGCCACAGCGGTGCCTGCCAGTGTCAACCCTAACGCCAGGCCGCGTGACTTTTGAAATACACTCACCACAGCGGTGGCCCAGGGTGTTGATTTGATACAGACGGAGACGAGCCCGAACACCACCCACAAGCCCACCCACTGGACTTGTGATCCATTGAGCAGGCCAAAGGAGGCGATAGAGGCCATCGTCAGAACCAGGCCAGGCAGTGCCACCCGACGCGTGCCGAACCGATCGATCAGCATTCCCAGAAACGGGCCGAGCACTGCCGTCATGACGGTAGCAATTGAGGGGCCCGACGAAAGCAGGGTACGACTCCAGCCGAATTCCTCACCCAGCGGGCCCATGAACAGGCCGGTGCCGGCAAGCATCACCGAGTAAAATGAGAAGCCCATGGATGCAGCTATCACCAGCGTCCACCCGGCCTGCCACTCCTGCTTTGCGGTAACATCCCGCGTGGGTAGTTTCATCTACTGGCTATTTACAGTCCGTCCGCCATCAACGACCAGAATGTCTCCGGTGTGGAAGGAGGAGGCATCAGACGCCAGGTAAACCGCCGGACCTTCGATATCAACCATATAGCCTGGACGTTGCAATGGTGTAATAGCAGCAAAATGTTGCTTAATCCCTTCCGTTTGCGGGTTGTCGTCGGTCAAACCGGTCAGAATAAAGCCGGGGGCAATCATATTGGCGCGCACGCCGTACTGACCCATTTCCACCGCCAGACCTTTAACCATGGCACTGAGGGCGCCTTTGGCCGCAGCATAGTGCTCCAGCCCCTGACGGCCCTGGAACATGGAGAGGCTGCCGCAAACCACGATGGAACCGCCGGGATCGCCGGCTCTAGCCCGCTCTCGCATATGGCGGGTGGTTGCACGCAAGGTATAGAACGCGCCGTGCAGGTTGACGTTAAGCAAGTCGTGATACATCTCGCTGGTCATGTCCGGAAAAGACGTCGCCCGATTCTGGAAGCCGGCATTGGCAAAGACACAGTCGACACGACCCATCGCTTCCAGCGTCGAAGCAAATGCCGCATCTACCGCCGCCTCATCGGCGACATCCACCGTCTCCGCATGCACACGGGGAGCTCCCAATGCTGTTAGCTCTTCAAGTGCTTCGGCGTTCTTGTCGGCGCGGCGGCCCCAGACCACCACGTCGGCACCCTGTTTGGCACAACCGTGCAGGAAGGCCAGGCCAATGCCGCTATTGGCGCCGGTGGAAACAACAACTTTAGCTGTCAAGTCAAACATGCCTCGACTCATAGCGCAAATTCCTCTTAATTCCTGGCGACCGGATGGACTTTCAGGTAATCCGCAACGTAGGGTTCAATGTCTTTTTTGGTGAAACCCCACTCTTCCAACGAGTAGCTGTGCGTGCCAAAGCGGTTTTGCGGGTTCTCCGCCAACCACCGGTTCATGCCGGTTTCCGCGGCTTCCGTCCACTCATCACCCAGCCATGAATAGACCTTTTTCATTTCGGCGATGGGATCGGCCGTCATTTCGTCGTAGTACAGATTGTAAATAGCGTTCGGTCGCTCCTTTGCCAGCTCCAGCGGGCGGCGCAAATGCAACGAGAGCTGTAACGGCCACTTGCAGCGCATGTAGTCGATGTCGATATGGTTATTGAAAATTGTCCTGGCCTTGCTGCGCATACTGAACGAACTGGCAATTGCCTGATAGGGATCGCGATGGGTCCAGATGACTTTGGCGTCCGGGAACGTCTTGAATATCCAGGGAATAAAAACGGAATCCGATGGCATCTTCAACACCCAGCGCCCCGGGTTGGTGGACTGCAAGATCTGGAGAACCCGCTTGCGGTGCTCGTAGGCAGAGCTCATATCGCAGTCAAGCAACCAGTCAGCATAGACAGGCGTCGACGTCATGGCCGTAAACATCATCGAGCGAAAATCCTGGGCCAGCATGTGGACGCATTCGGTGGGACCGTCGGCCGCCTCGAAGTGAGTGTTGAACATGCCCGGATTCTGCTTGATGAGCTCAATGTCCTGCGCTTTCTCTGCAAGGCAGCGAGGGTCTGTACGGGTTTCTCCGGGCGCCGCCGGGGGTGTCACCTTGTAGGCTTCCCAGCGCAACAGCGAGCGGATGGCCGGATCCGCGTCCATCAGGTAGCTGGCCATGGTGGTGCCGGTGCGCACCAGGCCAAGAATGAAGACTGGTCGTTCAATCGGCGCGTCGAGCACCTGGGGGTGTTGACGAATATAGTCGTCCACCTGCATGCGGGTAGCCAGCGCACTGACGTAACGGCCCTTGATGATGCCCGCTCCACGTTCGGAGAGAATGTTAGCCTTGGCGTGGTCACGCAAAAGAATTTGGAGCCCTTCCTGCCAGGTATCCTTATCGGGATCAGGTAATCCGCCCGTGATCTCACGGGCAGCGTCAACGATGTCTTCAAATGTCATTGCAAATACCTCCTCATATTTTTTATATCTGCCACTCGTGCTGTTTGTGTCAGTCGAACTGAAGCACGACCTTACCGGCGTCGTTCGCATTGTCTGCCACTTCGAATGCCTGCAGAAATTGCTCAAACGGGAAGCGATGACTGATCATCATCTCCGGGTCGATTTCACCTTTTGCGATCTTGTCCATCACCTGCGGAAATTCGTGGGGGTAACCCTGGGATCCGATAAGCGTTATCTCCTTGCTCATCAATTTAGTGCCGTCGAGTTCCAACGGTTTACGGTGCATGGCTACAGTAGTAATGCGACTGCCCTTGTTACAGAAGCGGGTGATTTCAGGCAACAGGCCATAGGCTCCGCTGGCCTCGAAGTAGAGATCGGTTTTCGGGTGCGGTACCCCCCAGATATGGCCGTGGCCACGCAGTTCACCGAGGATTTCCTGTGGCGGATTCTCGCGCGGGTCGAAGGCGGCGCGGGCACCTGCTTTCACGGCCATGTCCCGGCGCAGCGGCGATAAATCAAAGACAACGATATCGTCGAAACCACGGCCGACCAATGTCATAACGATGCCCAGGCCGATGGGACCGGCTCCAAACAGGGTGATGCTTTCACCCGGCTGCGGATTTGCTCTGTTGACAGCATGGGTGCCCACGGAAATAGGTTCTACCAGAGCCGCGTGGTCATAACTGACATTGCCTGGCAACTTGCACAGCGCCTGAGTCTGCGCGTCCACATCCCGCAACACCACGAAGTGACTGAAACCGCCGCATTCGCCGCCACGCCCCATATCAGCGGGGCTATTGTTGGAGTTGTAGGCAACCCGGTCGCCCACCCGAAACCGGGTAACGTTGACGCCGGTTTCGATCACTTCACCCGCCCATTCATGGCCCAGAGGCATGGGTTTTTCGGGAAACCGGGGGCCCAGGTGGCGAAAGTGCAGGTCGGTGCCGCAGATACCGGCGGAAACAACTTTGACCAGCAGGTCGTTGGCCCCCACCTCAGGTGTGGGTACCTCATCCACGCGAAGATCGAGTGGCGCATACAGAACGGCTACTTTCATGTTGATCATCCTCCGGGGGCGGTATTGACGCGTGAAACCGCAGTGTCGCTTTCTGGAAGATAAAGGTTAGGTCGAAGCCTCCAATCGTCTCAAGCCACATAATTTATTCAAGGTGACATAGTTTATCCATGCGGCCATAATAGTTTCTGTGCTGCGCCACCGGGCCGGTGGACCGGTTGATCTTTTCGGCGGGTCTCACCTAGCATTCACTCATCGCGCGGAGGCCTCTACTATGAAAAAGATGACCAAGCCCATTGCTGGCCGCTTGCTCTGCGAGAACTTTAATCCTGGAATCTGGCTGGACCGCAAGCAGGTTACGGTCTCCTCGTTTACCGCGATTGCCGGAAGCTATGAGCGCACTTCCCCTGTGGCGGGAAGTATCTACACCAACGACGTGCACTACTTCGACATGCGTCTGGCATTGCGGGCGCCCGGGTCGCGAGGACGACTGGCCGACCTCTACGTCGACACCCAACCCCTTGGAGAGATAATTTTTGTACCGGCAGGACACCGCTACATGGCGGGAGGAGGGGCCGGAATCCAGCGCAACTTTTTTCTATTTCTCAATGCAGACTGCGACCCGGATGTAGCGTCCCTCGCTGTGGCCGCGGCTCCGTTGCGTCCCAGGGATTGTATGAATCTGCGCAGTGAGCCAATCAGGATGCTGTTAACCCGGATTTGCCGGGAGCTCTATAACCCGGGAGTGGCTACCAAACTGCTGTTGGAAGGGCTGGGTACTACCTTGCAGGCCGAAACCCTGCGCCTCCTCCACCACGACTGCCAGCGGGAACAGGGGAAGGGCGGGCTGTCACCGGCACACATGCGCAAGATTCGCGAAATGGTGGTGGAAGGCAATTCTCTGCCATCTGTTGCAGATATAGCTGCTATCTGCGGTATCAGCCGGCGCCATCTGATGCGGGCGTTCCGGCAGGAGACGGGGCAGACCGTTGGGGACTATGTCCAGCAGCTGGCCATGGATAAAGCCCGGCAGCTGCTCAAGGATACGGACCAGCCGGTCAACGCGATAGCGTCCAGTGTCGGCTTTTCCAGTGCCGCAGCGTTTTCCACTGCGTTCCGGCGCAGCATGGGCGATTCACCGCGCACATATCGCGCCATTCAGCGGGCTTCAATGCTATCCCACCGCCAAAGAGCGGCTCCTTAACACGGCTACAGGGCACCTTTGCATCCGGAAGGCCCACTGCCAGATTCATAGATAACAGGACGCATACCACGATGGATTCCTCCGAGACAATAAATTACAACGGCCTCAAGGTTGCCAGCATGGTGCAGTCTGGCAAAAACCAGGCAGCAGCAGTGGATCGCGGCAATGGCATTTACGAAAACCAGGGCATCGGCAACAGTTACCTGATAACGACGAGCGCAGGTGATGTGCTGGTCAATGCCGGCGGATTGAGCGACGCACGCCGCGGTAAAGAGCTGTTTGCCCGAATTTCCAGCCAACCGATACGTCACATTGTGCTCACCCAGAGCCATGCCAACCAGTTCGGGGGTCTGGAGATTTACAAGACTCCTGAAAACCAGGTTATCGCCCACCGCAACTACCCGGAAGACCGCCTGTACACCGAGGCGCTGGGTGCACACTACCGTCGTGGTTCCCGGCGTATCTTTGCCAGCATGACGGGTTCGACCGACGAAATCATGCCCACCCGGGAGGTCGCGCCGGACCTGCTTATCGACCAATTCCACGCTTTCGAACTCGGGGGTCGACGATTCGAGATTCACTGGACTCCCGGCGGTGAAACCCGGTCGGCGGTGATTGTCTGGCTGCCGCTGGAGCGCATCGCTATTGTCGGCAATCTGTTTGGACCATTATTTGGCAATCATCCCAACCTTAACACCATGCGCGGCGATAAGCCGCGCTCGGCGTTACAGTTCATTTCTTCAGTCAAAAAGGTGCGGGAACTGGTTCCGGTGCAGATACTGACGGGGCATGAAGATATTCGCGGCGAGGACTTTATCCGGACCGAACTCACCCGGATTATCGAGACAGTGCAGTGGGTGCACGACAAAACCATTGAAGGCATGAACGCCGGCACCGACCTTCGCACTCTCATGCGGGAGATCAAGACCCCACCGGAACTCACGCTCACCGAGGAGTACGGCAAGCTATCCTGGAATGTACGGGCAATCTGGCACGAATATACCGGTTGGTTTGACTCTGCCCGCGGCACAACGGAGCTTTACGGCGTGCCACCTGCCTCCGTGGCACCGGCTCTGGTAGAGTTGACGGGGGGTACAGAAACTATCGTCGCCAAAGCCAGGGATTTCCTGCAAAAGCAAAAGCCGCTGGAAGCGCTCCACCTGCTGGATATCGTCCTCGCAGCTGAACCAGCATCCCCCTCGTCTCGCGAGGCGAAGAAGGAGGCCCTGAACCAGTTGCTGGAGCAGACGGGCGGAAACAATCTCTGGGAACGGATGTGGATCGCCGCCGCCATCGAAGCTGTACGCGATATCTGAGCGCGCCTAGCCGGACAGCTCACCGACAAGCACGCTCCGTGGTAGAACCGAGATCGCCATGTGCTCAGCCACACTGTAAATGCGCCGCAGCTTGTCGAGCAGTTCGAACTGGACACGGTGCTTGAGCAGGCGATCCGGGTCGTCCTGGGCGAGGCGCGCGGCCTGTTGCCGGTGCAGCTCGGAAGTGAGTTCCAGGATCATGTCGCGGCTGGCGACCACGGCCTGGGCCGCCCGCTCATCCGCCATCACCAGTGCCCGCAGCGCCTGATGCGCTGATGCCTGTATCGCCTGGAACAGGCGTTCCAGCAGCGCGGCGGTTTCCGGCGAGGGGGTAATATCCGCCTCCTTCAGAGCGCGGGCCAGCGGTACCAGTTCGCGGCTGATCGCCGCGCTCATGCTCTCGATCTCGCCGGTGGCGGCAACCAGGCGCGCATGCTCGTCCGCTTCGTCGTCGCTCAGCTCCGCGCGCCCGACCTGCTGCAGATAGGCAAGCACCGCTTCCCGCAGCGCCACGACCTGGTCATGCCGCTGCGAAAGTTCGCCGAGATCCCTGGCCTTCAAGGCCGACTGCAGCTGCGCCAGCATTGCTTCAACCAGCTCGCCCATGTGCCCCAGCTCCATCCGCGTGCGCTCCAGGGCCATCGCTGGCACCCGGATCAGTTCGTCGTCGAGAAACCGGGGTTGGACGATTGCCCTCTCCTCAACTATCCGGTCAGGGATAATCCTGATCGCCATGGTCGCGAACAACGCGGCGAACGGCAGGAAAAGCACCGTGTTGGCGGTAGCCCAGATGGTTGCGGCATTGGCGATCTGGCGCGGCACCTCCTCAGCCAGCCGCTCCACACCCTGCAGGTGCGCCGCCACTGGCGATACCCACTCGGCGAGCCCGGCGAGCTGGGCGATGAACGGCAACCAGATCACGGCGCCCAGGACATTGAACAGGACATGTACGGCGGCCGCGCGCTTTGCATCCTGCGGCTTGCCGATCGCAGCGAGTATGGCGGTGATACCGGTACCGATCTTTGCCCCGAACAGGATCGCGATACCCGCCGGCAGGGACAGCAGCCCCTGGGTCGCCATCACAACCGAAAGCCCTATGGTTGCCGAAGAGGATTGCACCAGTGCCGTAAACACCGCGCCGGCCAGCATGCCGAGTACCGGGTTCTGCAGGGATTGCAGCAGTTCGGCAAAGCCCTCGTGGGTGCGCAGCGGTGCCATGGCCGACCCCATTGCCGCCATGCCATAGAAGATCAGGCCCAGCCCCATGAACATGGCGCCATAGTGGCGTGCGACGCCATCCTTCCAGATAAATCGCATGAAAAACCCGATCGCGATCAGCGGAAACGCCAGGGCCGTGGTATTGAAGGCCACGATCTGCGCCGTGACCGTGGTGCCCACGTTGGCACCGAAAATCACCCCGACCGACTGCACCAGGGTCATGATACCGGCACTGACAAAACCCACCACGAGTACCGTTGTCACCGAGGATGACTGGATGACCGCGGTCACGATGGCCCCGGTGATCGCACCCAATACGGCATTGCCGGTCAGTTTGGCCAACAGCGTGTTCATCTGCTTCCCGGCGGCCGCCTTCAAGCCATCGGTCATTTTTTCCATGCCGTACAGGAACAGCGCGAGTCCGCCGAGCAGCTCGATGGTCATCATCAGTGGGGCCAGTTCAGACATGATCAACCTCGCTTCAATTGTGAGTCATACCAAACGCGACTGATCGCCTCGAGGAACTCGGGCAAAGCGCAAGATAAAAACGGCAACCCGGCATACGGCCCGAAGTCCGCATTTCAATACTGCCATACCGGTGCTGCCATGCAGACCGGCTCTACCTCGGCGCCCGGGGCTTCCTGCTTGAATTCTTCTTCGCAACACCGCGGCCCTGGCGCTTGCCGAACTGGCGCTCCATGACCTCGCGCTCCTTCGGGGTGCCGCGCGCTACTTCTTTCATAGGCAGGTTTGCCATGCGATACAGGCTCTTGATTTCCGCAGGCTCCATCTCCGCCCACTGGCCCTGCTTGACCCGGGAGGGAATGAACACCTCGCCGTAACGCACCCGATTGAGGCGCGATATGGTCAGGCCCTGCGACTCCCACAGGCGCCGCACC
>CAYTDW010000025.1:0-11941 GCA_964436585.1 uncultured Halioglobus sp.
GGTGTCGGCGTCCATCTTCGGGTAGCTGAACCCCAGGGGCTCGCCGGTGTAGGGCGACACCACCGCGCCGGTGCCGCCGCGCTCGCCGGGCTGGCTCAGGGGGTAGTCAGATCCCAGCAGCGCCTCGAAGCAGGCCCTGCCGGCACGGGGCTTTTCCTCGCCGTGGATCTTGCTGCTGGGGCTTTCCGGGTAGGCGGTCCAGGAGTGGCGCCGGGCACAGGCGTCGAGGGCCTTGTCCAGGGTCGGCCGGTGGCGGGCGAAATAATCCGTCATGTCAGCTTCCGCGGTAGAGGTCCTCGCCCCGGGCCCAGGTGGCGTGAAAGCCATAGGGCACCCGGTGCGGCATCTGCACCCGGCAGACCGGCCCGCGGGTGATATCGGTGGCATCGAACACCAGGCACTCCGACTTCCAGCTGTTGCTGTCCGTGACCAGCGTGATCACATAGCCGTCATCCTCGCCGCAGCTGCGGTCGGCGCCCGGCCTGGGAGCAAATACCGCCTCGCTGCCGAACACGCCCGGGCCGTAGTCCCACTGGCTGCGCGACCCGGTATCGTTGTTGTATTTCACCAGCCCGGTGAAACGCAGGGTGTGGCCGCCCTCGTGCAACAGGGGAATGCGCTGGTGGTAGGAGTACTTGCTCTTCACCCCGTGGAAGATGGGGTTGGACTTGTTGAACTCGGTGTTGAGGTCGTCGATGTCGCCCTCGCGCACCTCCCCGGTTTTCAGGTTGAAGCGCCAGCGGTAGGCATTCGCCTCCAGCCTCATATACGCCAGCATGGAGGCCAGCTCCCCCTCGCCCGGCTGGGCGTCGGGCATCGGGTTGAGCGAGCGGCAGCCATCCATCACCACCCAGTCGCCCTCTTCCCAGCAATTGGTCACGTGCAGGATGTAGCAGGGCTGGCACTCGAACCAGCGCACCTCGCCGCCCTGGCCGCGGCGCGGGATGATGCCGAAGCGGGTGGGAATGTCCCGGTGGAAGGTCAGCACCCTGTACTTGTGCTGGCGCAGCACGTTCATGTCGTGGAAGAACGGCAGGTCGTGCAGGATGGCGTAGTGGGTGGTGAAACCGATGTCGTGGGGCAGGCGCGGCCCGGGCAGGTCAATGGCCACCTCGTGCAGCAACTTGCCCTGCGGATCCGCCACGCCGTAGGTCATGAAAGGCGGCTCGTCGCCGTAGTCGAAGAACAGCAGCTCGCCGGTGCTCCAGTCCACCTTGGAGTGGGCGGACATGCGCCGTTGCTGCCTGCCCTGCAGGTCGTAATAGCCCTTCGTCTCCAGGGTCTGGCTGTCCAGGCGGTAGGGATGGCCGGCGTTGTACCACAGGGTCATCAGGTCGCCGTTGTAGCAGAACACATCCGTGTTCGAGGTGTCCTTGATACCAAAGGGAGAGAGGCTGTAGTCAAAGGGCCCCATCACCCCAGGGGAAATCGATTTGCCATCGGCCCGCTCCTGCCCGCGCGACAGGGTCTCTATATAGCGGTTGCGATAGGCCGCCTTGCCATCGCGGAAATAGACGCCGTGCACCATGCCATCGCCGTCGAAGGGGTGGTAGCGGTGCTTCGGGGGGTATACCGGGTTGGGCCCGTTGCGGAAATACCCGCCCACGAGATCAGCGGGCAGTTCACCGACCACGGCCAGGTCGGAGACGCTCATCTCATCCAGGGTGGGTGCGTAGACGCCGTGCAGATAGGGATTGTCGAGGTCGTAAATCCACTGGGGCGCGTCCTTGAAGTGGGTGACTCCACCGACACATCGTTCTGTTGATGGGTATTCGCGCAGCGTCTTCGCCAGTGGCATGGCTTTCTCCTGTGATCGGGGCCGACCCGCCTGCATGCGGCAGTTTCAGGGATTATAGGTAATGAGTTCTTTTATGCAAGTAAAAAGTAGGAACACGGGTGGGCGCTCGAACCGGCGGCGAGCCAGTCTCGCGCCGGTAGCGAGAGTGTGCTCCCGACGGCATTCACGCTATGATGCCCGCTTCCCGGAATCAGACAGTCGACCACACTTCCCGATGCCCACCCTCGCGCAGTTCAGCAATCACCTCGCCCGGCTGATTCCGGCGGTGGGCAGCGCTGAGTTCGTCCACCAGCTGGTAGCGATGCTCAAGCAACTGGTGCCTAACGATGACACCACCATCATTCTCTACCCCGGTACCGACCTGCCGGTGATCGAATATTTTGAGATACCCGAGGGCTCCACAGTCTCCAACCTGGATGTCTACGTGAAGGGAGCCTTCCTGCTGGACCCGTTCTACCTGGCCGCGAGCCGGGACCGTGCGTTCGGGTTATTCCGCCTGCGCGACCTGGCGCCGAGGGACTTCAAGAGCAGCGATTACTACAAATCCTGGTACCTCAACTGCCCCTATCAGGACGAGTGCGGCTACCTGGTCCCGATCGGGGAGGAGGGATTCCTGAATATCGCACTCGGCACCTACCCGCCGCGGGCCAGATTCACCAAGGCCGAGCTGGAGATCCTGCAAGGCATATGGCCGATGGTAGAACTGCTCTGCCGGCAACACTGGGCAAGCGCCGGCACCCGGTCGCCGGACGTAAACCTGCGGGGCCAGTTGCACGCGGCGCTGAACTCGTTTGGCAGCAGCCTGCTGACCGAACGGGAGGCGCAGGTGATCAAGCTGGTGCTGCACGGGCACAGCACCAAGACTCTGGCGGAGCGGCTGTCCATCTCCATGGAGACCGTCAAGCTGCACCGCAAGCACGCCTACGCCAAGCTGGAAGTGAATTCACAGGCCGAGCTGTTTTACCTGTTTCTCGATTCGGTGATGAGCGCGGGGGACTACGACGGGGGCGACCCCCTCCTGCCCTACCTGCGAACGCGGCCGACCGCCTGACCAGCGCCCCTGCTGGCGCGCATATACAGGAACTCCAGTACCAGTGAGGCCCCTGCCAACGCCGTGATATCGGCGCAATCGTAGCCCGGGGCGACCTCAACCACATCGAAGCCGACGATATCCAGGTCCGCCAGGCCCCGCAGGATATGCAGCGCCCGGGAGCTGCTGAGCCCGCCCACCACCGGTGTACCCGTGCCCGGAGCGTAGGCGGGATCAAGGCAATCGATGTCAAAGCTCAGGTAGGCGGGCATGTCCCCCACCCTGGCGCGAATGGACTTGACGATATCGGCTACAGTCGATTCGTTCGCCTGCTGCGCATCGATCACCTCGTACTGATGTCGCGCGCGATCGTAATCGGTGCGGATACCCACCTGGATGGAATGTGCCGGATCGATCAGGCCCTCCTGCGGCGCGCGATGGAACATGCAGCCGTGGCTGTACTTTTCCTCGTCCTCGTAGGTGTCGGTGTGGGCGTCAAAATGGATCAGGGCGAGCTTGCCGTGGGTTCGTGCGTGGCCGCGCAGCAGCGGCAGCGTGACGAAATGGTCGCCGCCGACACTGATAAGGGTCTTGCCGGCGCCGGTAATTTCCGCCGCCTTCTGCTCCACCCGCGCCAGCATGTCAGCGCTGTCGCCGTAGCTGTAGCGCAGGTCACCGTAGTCGATAGCGCACAGGCGTTCAGCCAGGGGAAAGCTCCAGGGCCAGCGCTGCAGCTCCCAGCGCAGGTTGGCACTGGCCTGGCGCACCGCGTTGGGGCCGCCGCGGGCCCCCGGGCGACCGGTGGTGCCGAGGTCATAGGGGATGCCCATGACCACGGCGTCGACCTTATCGCAGGCGAAGTCCCGACTCAGGGGCAGGCCGAGGTAGCTGAACACATCGAGGTAGATGGAGGTCTCGGCAAAAGGGAACTGCTTGTCGCTCATGGGCTTGTCTCCGCTGCGGACTCTGCTGCCGCAGCCGCGTGATCAATCGCTAATGCCGGAGGCGCGGTCAGGGGGCGCCAACCGGCGCACGGATGTTGGTGGATCACCCTATCACCACGGTGTAGTGCGCTCAATGTATCATCGGTGTCCGGGCTATCCCCTTAGGGGTATACACTGCGGCCTGCGGTGATGAAAGGATGGCGCATTCACCCACAGCCGAACCGACATCGACACTATGCGCAAACCGCTGATCACGCTGGCTCTCGCCACCACCTTTGCGACCGTACTCTGGGGCTGCCAGGATCGGGCCACACCCGCTGGCGAGCGCCACGGCGCGGCGCAGGTATTCCTCCATGGCACGATCTATACCGCGGACCCCGAGCAGCGCACGGTAGCGGCAATGGCAGTCAACGGCGACCGCATCGTCTTCGCCGGCAGCGACGAGGACGCCGCCGCGTGGGTGGGCGCCGACACCGTCGTCACCGACCTGCAGGGCAAACGGGTCTTGCCCGGGTTGCATGACGCCCACCTGCACCCTGCCGGGATTATCGAGGTTGATGATTGCAACCTGGACAACCAGGCACTCAACCTGGCCGAGCTGGCGGATTTTGCCGCGGCCTGCATCGAGCGGATGAAAGTGCCCGAGGGTGAGTGGCTGGTGGTCAAGCAATGGAATTTTGCCCAGAACAACCGACCCGCGGCAGACCTGAGGACCCTGCGCCAGGCCCTGGATCTGGCCTCGTCCAGGCACCCCATCCTGCTGGGTGGCAGCGACGGCCACCACAACGCCACCAACAGCGCCGGCCTCGCCCTGGCCACCACTGCGGCAGGTGATAAGCTGGGCCTGAGTGCGGCGACCCTCGCCGGGCCTTTCGCCGAACTCGCGCCCTATGTCGGGCTGGATGCCCAGGGCGAGCCGAATGGCGAGGTGCATGAGGATGTGCCGAAAGTCCTCGGCGTGGGCCACGCAATCCTCGGCAGTGTCGCCGCGCTGCTTCCCGAGGCGGGCCAGATACCGGTGCGCCTGAACAGCCTGGGCATTACCTCCATCTTCGATGCCGCCTTCGACCCCACCGGTCCGTCCCTGTACGACGCGCTGGTGGAACAGGGCAAGCTCTCGCTGAGGGTCACCCTCGCCCAGTACTACGACCCCAATGCCTACAAGGCCGCCGACGGCAGCATCGACATCGACAGGATAATGGCCGCGGCCAGGGCGACGCGGGAGAAGTACGCACGGGTGGCCAACGTCAAGGCCGACAAGCTGAAGTATTTCGTCGATGGCGTGATCGAGGGTAACCCGCTCTCCACGCCGCCGACCCTGCCCAATGCCGCCCAGTTGCGCGACTTCCGCCAGCCGATCTTCAGCCAGGATGAGCGCAGCGGCGACATCGCCCTCGAGGGCTACGTCGACCCGGCTGGAGCAGCGTGCAAGCCGGTATCCGCGCAGGGCGAGGCCAAAATGTCGCGCGAGGCGATCGCCGCCTTCACCACCGCCAACGGCTTCCATCCGGCCCAGTGTCGGCAACTCAACGGCGTGATGTTCCAGAGCAGCGATACCACCCTGCGCTTTGCCAGGGCCGCAGTCGCCAACGATCTGGGCGTGCACTTTCACGCCATTGGCGATCGGGCGGTGCGCACCGCTGTCGACGCGATTGCCGCGGTTACCAGCGGCGAACCCGCAACCAACCGCCACAGTATCGCCCACGCCCAGCTGGTGGCGCCCGAGGACATCACACGAATCGCGGCACTGAAAATTCCGGTGGCGTTTACCTATGCCTGGGCAGTGCGCGATTTTGGCTATGACGTCACGGTGATTCCCTTCATCGACCGGATCGGCTCGCTGCAGGACATGTACCAGCCGGACAACTACTATATGCAGCAGGCTTACCCCGCCCAATCGATACTGGCGGCAGGCGGCGTTCCCGCCGGGGGTTCTGATGCGCCGGTGGACACCGCCGACCCCAGGCCGTTTCACAACATCGAGAAGGCGGTTACCCGGGATGAGGGTGAGGGCCCGATGAATGCGGCTGAGGGCCTCGCCATTCTCGACGCGATCGACGCCTACACCATCAGCGGCGCGCGGTTGATGCACCAGCAGGACATCACCGGCTCACTGGAAGCGGGCAAAAAGGCCGACTTCATCATTCTGGATCAGGACATTATCGCCCTCGCCAACGAGGGCCGGGCAGATAAAATTGCCGATACGCAGGTATTGGAAACCTGGTTCGACGGGCGGCCCGTGTACCGCCGGGGCGAAATAATGGGGTCAGATTGATTTAATTTTATTCAATCTGACCCCATTTTCGTAAACAGACGGCCGATGAATTGGAGCGCATGAGGAATCCATTCCCGACCCTGGCGCTGGCTGCCCTCCTCGCCGGCAGCCTGGCGGCCTGCTGCCAGGACACATCCGATCCTGTCGCCACACCCGTGGCGGAGCGGGTGTTTCTCAACGGCGCGATCTATACCGCCGCCGCCGACCGGCGCGCGGCCAGTGCGATGGCGGTAAGCGGCGACCGTATCCTGTTCGTGGGTGACAGCGACGACGCCGGCCCCTGGATCGGCGCCGCTACCACGGTGATCGACCTGCAGGGCAGGCGGGTATTGCCCGGCCTGCACGACGCTCATGTTCACCCGGTGGAGACCATCCGGATTGATCGCTGCGACCTGGAGAACGCGCCCCTGGACCTGGCGCAGCTGGCGACGTTCGTGGCCGCCTGCCTGGAGCGCCTGACAGTCCCCCCCGGGGAGTGGCTTGTCGTGAAGAACTGGAATTTCTCCGATGGCAATAAACCGGTGGAGGGGCTGCAGACCCTGCGCGCGGCGCTGGATCGCGCCTCCCTGAAACATCCGCTGCTGCTGGAGAACAGCGACTCCCACCACTTCGCCACCAACTCGGCAGGTTTGGCCCGTGCCCGCACCCGCTCCGGTGAGCAATTGGGTTTGAGCGCGGCCACGCTGGCGGGCCCGTTCAGTGACATCGCCCCCTTCGTCGGCGTGGACAGCAGGGGCGAACCCAGCGGCGAGGTGCATGAAACCGTCTACCAGCGGCTGGGCGTCAGCCGCGCCGTGCTCATAAACCTGGAGGCGTTGCTGCCTGCAGCCGGCCAAATGCCCGCCTGGTTCAACAGTCGCGGCATCACCTCGCTGCTCGAGGCCGCGTTCTATCCCGAACTGGCGCCGGTGTACGACAGCCTCGCGGCACAGGGCAAACTATCACTGCGCGTCACCCTGGCCCAGCACTACGAGCCCGACGACTTCAAGGACCCAGCCGGCAAGGTGGACATCGACGCCATCATGGCGCGAGCGCGGCTCACCCGCGACAAATATGCCGCCCTCGAGAATATAAAGGCCGACCACCTGAAGTATTTCGTCGATGGCGTGCTCGAGGGCAACCCCCTGTCCACTCCACCGGGCCTACCCAACGGCGCGCAACTGAAGTATTTCCACCAGCCGCTGTTCACCCTGGACCCGACGACCCGCGAGCTCATCCTGTCCGGTTACGTCGACCCCCACAGCGAGGTCTGCAAGTCGGTCAGGGCCACGGGTTTCACCGACATGACCCGGACCGAGGTGGACGCCTTTGTCGAGCGCAATGGTTTCTATCCCGCGCAGTGCGCGCGATCCAGGGGTGTCACCTTGCAGTCCACCGATACCACGCTCGACTTTACCAGGGCCGCGGTGGCCAACGATTTCAGCATCCACTTTCACGCCATTGGCGACCGGGCCGTACAGGTCGCCACCGACGCCATCGCCGCCGTCACCACCGGCAAACCTGCCACCAACCGCCACAGCATCGCCCATGCCCAGCTGGTATCACCCGAAGATGGCGTGCGCATCGCCGCGCTCAAAATTCCCGTGGCCTTCACCTTCTCCTGGGCAAGCCGCGACTTCGGCTACGACGCCACGGTGATTCCCTTTATCGACAGGATCGGCTCGCTGCAGGACATGTACGACCCCGCCAACTACTATATGCAACAGGCCTACCCGGCCCGCTGGATCCTCGATGCAGGCGGGGTACTGGCGGCAGGGTCCGACGCGCCGGTCGTCAGTGCCGATCCTCTGCCGTTCCTGAATATCGAGATGGCCGTGACCAGGGACAGCGGCGACGGCCCGCTGAACGCCGATGAGCGCATCGGCATCCACGATGCCATCGATGCCTACACCATCAACGGCGCCAGGATGATGCAGCAGGATGACATCACCGGCTCGCTGGAAGCCGGCAAAAAAGCGGATTTCATCATCCTCGATCGAGACATCATTGCCCTCGCCAACGAGGGCAAGGCAGATGAGATTTCGGATACGCAGGTTTTGGAAACCTGGTTCGACGGGCGCCCCGTGTACCGCCAGGCGGGAGCCACCGATGGCCTACACCACTGACCCGGCGCCGGCCGGGGAAATACAGGAGCTGCTGAGGCGGGGCTTTGCCGAGCTCTCCCGCGGCAACACCGCGGCCGCGGGGCAGTGCTGCCAGCAGGCGCTGGCGCTGCAGGCCGACCTGGTTCCCGGCCACTTCCTGGTGGGACTGGTCGCCCTGGAAGCGCAACAGCGCAAGACCGCGTTCAGCGCTTTCCAGTCGGTGGTGACGCTGGACCGGGACCACGCGGCGGCCTGGGCGCACCTTGCCAGGCTCTATATGAGCGAGGGGCAGGTCAACCTGGCCGACGCCGCCCTGCGCGAAACCCTGAGAATAAAGCCCGATGAGCCGATGGTCCTTGACCTGATCGGGACCACGCTTTCGCTGATGGGAGAGCACGTCGCGGCGGGGGCCTTTTTCGAAAGGGCCGTCGCCGGGCGACCCGGTCACGCGCCATTCATGCTCAACCTGGCCAACAATCTGGTCTACCGGGGAGACACGGTGGGCGCGGACGCGATCTTCAGCGCCATCGTCAGCCAGAACGCGGACAGCCCCCAGGCCCACTGGGGACTGTCCAGTTCCACCAGGGCGATCGACAGCGCGCATATCGAACAAATGGAGACCCTGCAACAGCGCCACAGGGAGGATCCGCGCGCGCGCGCCTTCTATCTCTATGCCATCGGCAAGGAACGCGAAGACCTGCAGCAATGGGAGCAGGCCTTCGAGGCCTTCAGTGCGGGCGCGGCGGCGCGGCGGGCCACCGTGGAATTCGACGAACAGGCGGAGATAGCCATGTTCGACTTCCTGGAAGCGAACTACACCCGCGACTGGTTCGAGCGCACGGCCAGCGGCAACCCGGATCCCTCCCCCATTTTCGTGCTGGGACAGCCGCGCACCGGCACCACCCTGGTCGAGCGCATCATCACCAGCCACTCCCAGGTGAAATCCGCCGGCGAGTTACAACAGTTTGGCCTGGCATTGCGCCGCCTCAGCAACTACCGCAACCCCAGGCGATTCTCGGCGGAACTGTTCGCCGCGGCGCAGCAACTCGATGCGGGCAGAATAGCCGGCCTCTACCTGCAGACCACCAGCAAGATGCGCGGCGGCTCACCGCGCTTTGTGGACAAGCTGCCGCAGAACTTCCTGATGATCCCGCTGATTCTCAGGGCCCTGCCCAATGCCAGGATCGTCCATCTGGTGCGCGATCCCATGGATGCCTGCTTCGCCAGCTTCAAGCAGTTGTTCGCCGATGCCTATCTGCATTCCTACGACCAGCTGGAGATGGCCCGCCACCACGCCCGCTACCTCCGCCTGATGCAGGTCTGGCGCGAGCGTTTCCCGGGACGCTTTTACGACATCAGCTACGAGGACACCGCGACCAGGCTGGAGCCGAATGCGCGGGCACTGCTGGATTACCTGGAATTGCCCTGGGAACCCGCCTGCCTCAACTTCCACGAGCAGGGGGGCGCGGTGTCCACCGCCAGTGCGGTCCAGGTGCGCGAACCGGCGCATACCCGCTCCATCGGGCGGTGGCGGCGCTATGAGTCGCTGTTGCAGCCGATGTTGCGGGCACTCGAGGCCGCCGGCGTCGCGGTGCGTCCCTCGAGCCAGGGCGCCCGCCCTACCCCATAGGGGTATTTGCTGCCCGCGGGGTCCTCGCTATTTTTACCTCGTAACATATCTGTCATCGTGGCAAGCTTCGAGGACAGGACAAACTCCAGGGGATGCCATGACCAATTCCAGCCGACGCCGGCCGCACGCTGTTTCTATCCGCAACCGACGCGGCAGCCTGGCCGCAGCCGTATCAGCCGCCGTCCTCAGTTCCGCGATGGCCGCATCGGGTTACGCCCAGACCCTCGAGGAGGTCTTCGTCACCGCCACCAAGCGCAGCGAGTCGGTGCAGGATGTGCCGCTGGCGATCACCGCCCTGTCGGGAGATTTCATCCGGGAGACCAACCTCACCAACGTCAAGGACCTGGTCAGTTTCACCCCCGGGGTCAGCGGCAACAGCCAGGACAGCTTCATCGACGCGATCAGCGTGCGCGGTATCCGCACCCAGGACCTCGGTATCGGCCTGGATCCCTCCGCCGCCTTCTTCAAGAATGACCTGTACGAAGGGCGCAACGGCTCGGCCGTCACCACCCTGTACGACCTGGAGCGGGCGGAAGTGCTGCGCGGCCCCCAGGGTTTCCTGTTCGGTCGCAACTCCATCGGTGGCGCCTTCAGCGTGTTCACCCAGCGGGCTGAAATCGGCAGCAGCGACGGCTATATCGATGCCCAGGCGGGTGAGCGCGACATCGCACAAACGGAAGGTGCCGTGAATATCCCTGTCAGTGACAGCTTCGCCATGCGCCTCGCAGGCTACTATTCGCAGGAAGACGGCTTTGCAGAGAATAAGTTTCCTTCCGATGACCTGATCGAACACAACAACTGGGGGCTGCGCTGGTCAGGCACCGCGGAGACGGACAAACTCGGCGTCTATGCCACCGCAGAATATGAGAACCGCAACCAGTCCGGCAGCGTCTACCGGGCTGTGACCCGGGGCGATGTCTGGGACACGCTGGAAGCGGCCCTGGGGCCGATCGATGTGCGGGGCTCCGATGAGGAGGTCGACGTCGACCGGGCCGGCGGGGATGACGACAACGCCAAGATCACCACGCTGGGTCTGCGCATCGACTACGACCTGGGCTTCGCCAGCCTGACCTCCAACACCGGCTACAAGGACCACGACTACTACTACAACGAGGACTACGATGGCACGCCCCTCAACCTGGAAACCTATCGCCAGGACCAGAGCGGCGATTACGCCCAGCAGGAACTGCGCCTGACCTCCCAGACCGATGGGCCGCTGTCCTGGTATACCGGTGTCTCCTATTACAAGGAGGACATCACCACGGATTACCGCTTCGCCGGCGAGGAAAACTTCTTCTGCCAGTACTACGGCTATTATTACAACGCCGGCATGACCTTCAGCGGCTGCGAGGATCTGTACAACTACTACGGCTCAGAGTTCACCCCCAGCGCCAACGGCCTGCTGGAGGAAACCGCGCGCATCAAGGGCAAGTACGACGGCTGGGGCGCCTACTTCAACCTCGCCTATCAGCTCACGGAAACCGTGCAGGTAGAGGGCGGTGTGCGCTACACCGACGATGAAAAGCAATTCAGCACCATGGTGCCGACCCCGCTGAGCGAGCTTGGGCCCTACTGGGCCTTCGGCTACTCAACCGCGGAGCCGCTGGAGGACACCCAGTCATGGGATGACTGGACCCCGCGCTTCATCACCAAGTGGACACCGACCGATACCGCCCTGGTCTTCGCCAGCTACACGGCGGGGTTCAAATCCGGCGGATTCGGCACGTTCTCCCTGACGGACAACCCCGCCGGAGAGTCCCCGCTTGGCTTCGTAGACATCACCAGGGCCGATGGCTTCCTGCCGGATTCCGTGGAGCCGGAAGAAGTCGATTCCTACGAGATCGGCTACAAGGACTCCCTGTTCGACGGCGGCGCCAATTTTGACCTGGTCGCCTATTACTACGACTACACCGATTTCCAGATCACGGTATCCACCGACAGCGGAGCCTCGAAGATCGCCAACGTGGGCCAGATTGAATCCTGGGGCCTGGAGGGTTCAGTGACCGCGGCGCTGGGACAGTACTTCACCGGTTTCGTATCAATGGGCTACCTCGACAGCGAAGCCACCGACATCCAGGAGGCCTGCGGCCTGGAGGATGCCAGCGGCTGCGAAGGCAGCAGCATATTCTGGGCGCCCGAGTTTTCCGGCTCTTTCGTGTTGAGCGGCAAGTACCCTGTCG
>CAYTDW010000026.1:0-11927 GCA_964436585.1 uncultured Halioglobus sp.
CCCCCAGTGCCCCGGCGGCCACCCGGGCTCGCGCCTCTTTCACCAGGGGGTAGCCGGTGTAGGTGTGGGTCAGGCCGTAGAGCAAGCCGGTTTCCGCGAGGATGTCCCGCAGGCGCAATGCCTCCTTGAGGTCGAAGGTGGCGGGCTTGTCGGACAGCACGTGAAAGCCCGCGCGCAGCGCCGCCTGGGCGACCGGAAAGTGCTGGTGGTTGGGCGTCACGATGGCGACAAACTGCATGCGCTCAGCTTCCGGCAACGCCGCCTCGGCAGCCATCATCTGCCGGTAGCTGTCATAGGTCCGTGTGGGCGGCAGATGCAGCGCCGCGCCCGAGCGGCGCGAGCGGTCCGGATCGCTGCTGAAGGCACCGCAGACGAGTTCGATTTCACCGTCGAGAGCGGCGGCCATGCGGTGTACCTGGCCGATGAAAGCACCCTCGCCTCCGCCGACCATACCCATTCTGAGCTTCGCCATCCCTATTCTCCGTGATCACGGGAGCCCCAGGACCAATGCTGTGGCGGACGTGTATGCCACACCGAGTCACAGGTTATTCTGTCATCCCTTCTGCGCTTGCCAGCAGCGGGTCTCAAATCCTGAAATTTTCAGCGATAAAATCTCTCACAAGCCACAGAAATATGCAAACGTTTACATACTTGTAGCCTGGTTTTCAGGTATCGTGGACTGCCATCAGATATCCTCCTGCATAACGTGATATGCATTCAATTGAACCACCACAGAGCGCTGCTCGGCCTGGCCATCCCCATCTCGGTGGGCGCCATGGTGCGGACCACCTGCCACCTGGTGAATGCATTCTTTTTCAAACAGCAGACTGCTCAGGGGCTGCCGGTGGAGCCCCGAACGATCAACTCATGGGGAAGCACCAGCTGGGAATCCGTTAGTGCCTCCCCTTCGAGCAACTGCAGCATCATGTGCGTCGCCCGCCGGCCAAGTTCCGCCATGGGCTGGCGCACCGTGGTCAGGGGCGGGATGCAATAGGCGGCAAATTCGATATCGTCAAAACCGACGACCGACAGGTCCCGCGGTATGCTCAACCCGAGACCGTGTGCCGCACTCATCGCACCCATCGCCAACTCATCGCTGGCACAGAAGATGGCCGTCGGCCGGTTTTTCTGGCCCAGAATGCTGCGGGCCGCATCGAGCCCGAAACCCGGTGTAAAGTCCCCGGAGAACAGTTTGCTCTCATCGACCTTCAGGCCCGCACGCGAAAGCGCCGATTTAAACCCTTTCAGCCGGTCCCTGCTGAGGGAAAAATCGTTGGCCCCGCCGATATAGGCAATTTCCCGGTGTCCCAGATCCAATAAATGCCGGGTCGCATCATAGGCCGCCCGGCGATTATCAATTGTCACCGAGGGCACCGGAATCGTGCCCAGGTACTCGCAGGCCATTACCAGGGGCGGCCATTTCGGATCCACTGACTTGCGGTTTTTCCGGTGCACAAAGGGGATGTGCATGCCGAGGCTGATAATGCCGTCGGCCTGCCGGCGCAATGCCAGGTCGCCATAGGACAGCTCCAGGGCGAGACTCTGCTGAGTCTCTCCCAGCAGGATCTGGTAAGCCTGAGCCCGGGCGATGGATTCGATTTCCTGGATGATCCTGGAATAAAACGGGTTGGCGATATCCGGCACCAGTACCACCAGGGTCTGGGTCCGACGACGACGGAAGTTACTCGCCAGTACATTGGTAACGTAGCCACTCTGTTGCACGGCCTTCATTACCCTTGCACGGGTTTGCTGCGCAACTTTCTCAGGTTTGGCCAGGGTTCGGGAGACAGTGGCAACGGATACGCCTGCAAGCCGGGCGACGTCCTTGATGGATACCATATGAACGACCTTGATCAGAGTGTCGAAGTGCCACGCGACACGCTGGCTGCTGGACTTTAATCGGTTCGCAGTATACTACACAAGATACCGACTATCGGGAAAACGCTCATGGCCTTACCACCCTTGTCACAGGATACTGAAGCCACTCCCGAGAGCGCCGGTGTGGTCGGAACAGGTGTTTCGAAAAGCCGTTACCAGTTTGCTTTGGTCGTACTCACTTCACTGTTTTTCATGTGGGGGTTCATCACTTGCCTTAACGATATCCTGATACCGCATCTACGCAACGTATTCTCCCTCAATTACACCAGGGGCATGTTGATACAGTTCTGCTTTTTCGGTGCATACGCACTGGCCTCATTGCCCGCAGGGGCTTTGGTGAGACGCATCGGCTACCAGAAGGGCATTGTTGTCGGGCTGGTAGTCGCCGGGAGCGGCTGCCTGCTGTTTCTACCGGCAGCACGCCTGGAGATCTATGCGATTTTTCTCGGGGCGCTGTTTATACTTGCCACAGGCATCACGGTATTACAGGTGGCCGCTAATCCCTACGTGACCCTGCTGGGCCCACCCGAAACTGCGTCAGCCCGTTTGAACTTGACGCAGGCTTTCAATTCCCTGGGAACAACCGTAGCGCCGGTATTCGGCGCATTACTTATTTTGGGCGCTTCGGGTGAAAGCCTGACTCCCCAGGCCGACGCCGGCGCGGTGGAGTTTCCCTATCTGTTACTGGCTGGAATCCTGCTACTGCTCGCAGTGATTTTCCTGAGCTTGAAATTGCCGAATTTCAAGGCCCCCGAAGATGCCGACGGTAACAGCTCTACTTATGCACAGGCACTGCGCCACCGCAACCTCATGCTCGGCGCAATCGCTATTTTCGTTTACGTGGGAGCCGAGGTGGCTATTGGCAGTGTTCTGGTCAATTTTATTGGCCTGCCGGAAATCGCCGGCCTGGAAGAGGCACAGGCCGCCCACTACGTAAGCCTTTATTGGGGAGGCGCCATGGTAGGGCGGTTTATCGGCGCGGTCCTAATGCGCTATATCAACCCGGCGCTGTTACTGGCTTGCAACGCCACCGCAGCCGTAGCGCTGATCTGTGTGGGCGTCACCGCGAGTGGATTGCTGGCAATGTGGGCGATACTTTTTGTAGGTTTGTGCAATTCCATCATGTTCCCAACCATATTCAGCCTTGGCTTGCACCAACTGGGTACGCATACCAGCCACGGCTCAGGCGTGATGTGCCTGGCCATCGTGGGAGGCGCCATCATTCCCCTTTTACAGGGTATGGCGGCTGACACGCTCGGTCTTCAACAGTCGTTGCTACTGCCGGTGATTTGTTACATTTACATCGCTGTTTTCGGTTTCTGGTGCAAGCGTCGACTGATTTAGCCGGGGCTGGCAGCGCAGGCCGATCCCCGGTACATGCGACCGGATGCTTCGGCTCACCCCGGGCCCCGGTGACCACCGCAAAGGATTAGCCTGCAGCGAATTGCAAATCCAGGCCCGCTCAGACTGATGCCACCCGCAACAGCAACTCCGCGACGGCTTCCGGTTCGGTAATCATCAGGTCGTGGCCGGTGTCGATATCCCAGAACCGCCCCTGCGCCAGGTATGTCAGGGTATCCACGTCCCTGCCGGGCAGGGTCGCCGTACAGACGATATGGGACTGCGGGATGGCGCGCATGGCGGCCTCGTTGCGCAGAACCAGCTTTTGTTCAAAGCATTTCCAGGGATGCGGTGTCAGCTTCGGTTTCATCCACGCGATCTGCTCCGGGTCCGTGACCCCGTAGAAACCCAGGGGATCGGTACCCGGATAAAGCACCAGTTCGATGCCGTCCACCGCGCGGCCACCGGCGCGGGCGGCTGTGACAAAGGGGGCTACATCGACCAGGGATTGCCCGTTTTGCGGGTTGGCCGCATCCAGGTAGACGATATGGCCGATGCGATCCGTGGCGCGGTCTGCAACCCCGGTAATGACCATGCCGCCGTAGCTGTGCCCGACCAGGATCACGTCGTGCAAACCCTCGAACTCCAGCACTTTGACAATGTCGGTGATATGCATTTCCAGGTCAATATCCGGGCTCAGCAGGTGCTCGCGCTCGCCCAGTCCGGTCAGGGTCGGGGTGTACACCTCCTGTCCCTGCGAGCGCATAATCCGGGCGAGAGATTGATAGCACCACCCGCCGTGACCGCCGCCGTGAACCAGAACATATGTCGCCACTATCTTCTCCTTTTCGACTGCGGCCATTGAAAAGGACAGAGTTATGACCAATAATCACTGTCGGGTCAAGTAATCATCACTGTTGTTTTTAAAACCCCGAATCGAAAGCATGGATTCAGTATTTGCGCGGAGGCCTGCAGCGGCCTCCAGTAATCGGAGAGTTTCATTGGAGAGAATCGGATGATTGGACAAGATCCCCTGGACCTGGCTGGCCAGGTGGCGTTCATCACCGGCGCGGGACAGGGCGCCGGCCGGGCGATCGCACTGGCCTTCGCGCGTCACAATGCGGGCGGGGTCGCGGTCAACGATTTTGTCGCCGAGCGCGCGGACGCGGTGGTAGCGGAAATCAGGGCCCTGGGGGTAGCGGCGATCGCGGCACCGGCTGATGTGGGCGATCACGACTCGGTGCGAGCGGCGATGGCCGCCGCCGCGCAGGCCCTCGGGCCCATCACCCTGCTGGTGAACAACGCCGGCAACGCCGGGCCCAGCGCCACCATGGGCCTGTCCCCGCCCTTCTGGGAAACCGCGCCGAATGAGTGGGACCGCTACTTTCGCACCAACCTGCAGGGGGTAATGAATTGCTGTCATGTGGCCCTGCCGGCGATGGTCGAGCAGGGCAAAGGCCGCATCGTCACCGTCGTTTCGGATGCCGGGCGGATCGGGGAGGCCAGGCTCGCAGCCTATTCCGCGGCCAAGGCGGGCGCGACTGGCTTCATCCGCGCCATTGCAAGGGAAACGGGCCGTTTCGGCATCACCGTAAACGCGATATCACTCTCCACCCTGGAGCCCCCCTTCGACGAGGCGGAAATGGCCGAATTTCTGGCCAGTGAACGCACCAGATCCCAATTGTCACGGTATGTCATCCGCCGCTTCGGCAAACCCGACGATGTCGCCAACATGGCATTGTTTCTCTGCTCCGATGCCGCCTCCTGGATTACCGGCCAGACCTACCCGGTCAACGGCGGTTACTCCTTCGCCCAGTGACATCATCAGCTCTCCCCCACCCGCGTGGGGGTTACTCATCCGCTTACGCACATTGATTACATGGAGATGCTGTCATGCCTGCACCCAGTGATATGAAAGGTAAAGCCGCGCTCGTCACCGGGGCCGCGGCGGGGCTCGGGCGGGCGACCGCGCTCAGGCTGGCGCGGGCTGGAGCGGATATCTGCCTGGTCGATCTCAACGCCCGGGGACTGGAGGAGACGGCGAGTGAAGTGCGCGCGCTGGGGGTCAAGGCCGTCACCCAGCCTATGGACCTGGCACGCCCGGATAATTGCCGGGAGGCTGTCGCCGCAGCGGTACGCAGCTTTCACCGGCTCGACGCACTGTGCAATATCGCGGCTGTTTTCATCCCCTGCCACGCCGCCGAGATGAGCGACACGGACTGGGACAAGACCCTGGCGGTCAACCTGAGCGCCCCCTTTCACCTCATCCAGGCAGCGATACCGCATCTGCTGGAAGCCGGTGGCGCGGTGGTCAACGTCACGTCCTGCGCGGCGTTCGCAGGGCAGGCCTATACGGCCGCCTACTGCGCCACCAAAGCGGGCTTGACCCATATGACCAAGGCCCTGGCGATGGAGTACATGCACCAACCCATTCGTTTCAACGCGGTGGCACCGGGCGGGATGATGACGGCACTGGCCGCCGGCTTCCAGAACCTGCGGGATGCCGACGCCTCACTGGTGAAGCGTTACTCGCCATTGCGGGGCGTGGTCGAGATCGACGATGTCGCCGAGATGGTGGCGTTTCTCGCCTCGGATGCCGCCCGCGGCTACCATGGCGCCAGCATCTCCATCGACAACGGCATCACCGCCGGCTGAAAACCACCACAGCAACAGACCCCGAGGATCACGCCATGGGTACCGACCCGAACACACTCGACACACTCATCGCAAAGGAGCAGATTCGCGAACTCGTGCTGCTCTATTCCCGCGGCGTCGACCGCAAGGATATCGAGCTGCTGCGCACGCTGTATACCAGCGACGCCACCGACGATCACGGTGCACACTTCAATGGATCGGCCGATGAATACATCGCGTTCCTGGAACGCTCGCTGCCGCATATGCGCTACAGCGGCCACCATGTCTGCAACCACCTGATATCCGTTAATGGTGACCAGGCCGAGGGTGAGGTCTACGCTATCGCCTATCACATCATCCCGGACTTCAAGGGCGGCATGGTCGAGGACCTGGCCTGCGTGAGGTATGTCGATCGCTACCGCAGGGAGGAAGGTCGCTGGCTGTTTGCCGCCCGGGTGGTTAAATTCGATATGCGCAGCATTCGCCCCGTACCGACGCCCGAAGGCGACGCCCCGGACCCGAATGGCGACCCCTCAGTCACTACCTTGAGCAGCCGGCTGTTCGCCCGGGGCCCCCGCGCCTGACCGCCAGGGGCAAGCTCAGGTGCAGCGGTAGTCATTGGTGGTGCGCATTGCGGCGACTATGCTCTTGACCATCCCTGTCCCCGGACCGTGATCATCTTCAACCAAGGAGCGCGCCCGTGAAAACCACCCTGATTACCAACGCGACCATTTTCGATGGTACCGGCGACAAGCCCTTCAAGGGCCACCTGCTGGTCGAGGGGAATCGCATCAAGTCCGTGCAACAGGGCCAGCCGGCCAAGGCACTGGCAGCGGATGTCACCCTCGACGCCGGCGGCAGGTTCCTGATGCCCGGTATGACCGAAGGCCATGCACACCTGTCCTTCTACGCGTTTACCTGTACCGAGGACCTGATCGCCCCGCCGCCGGAGGAGCATGCATTCCTGGCGGCGCGCGTGGCCAAAACCCTGCTCGACCACGGCTTTACCAGTGCCTATGGCGCCTCGGAGGCCAAGTTGCGGCTGGGCGTCGCGGTGCGCAATGAAGTTGACGCCGGACGCCTGCCGG
Organism: uncultured Halioglobus sp.; assembly: GCA_964436585.1. GTDB lineage: Bacteria > Pseudomonadota > Gammaproteobacteria > Pseudomonadales > Halieaceae > JARRPM01. The sequence goes on from CAYTDW010000026.1 coordinate 6,942, forward strand.
GGCCGCGCATCCGGGCCGGCTCCCTGGAAATCACGGTGAGCGGCGGGCTGGGTGATGAGAGCCGCCTGCACAATCCGCGCAATTGCTCCACCCTGTCCAACGGCACCTCGCCCTCGATAGTCATCGACGGCCCGGAAGAGATGCGCAAGGTGGTGCGCCTGTGCTGCCGTGAGGGCTGCGATAACATCAAGCTCGATGTCTCCGGCGATCCCTTCTATCCGGCCACCCCGGCCGATTGCACCACCATGTCGCTGGAGGAAATCCAGATGGCCGTGCGGACGGCACACGCTTTTGGCAAGAAGGTGAACGTACACGCCCGCTCCATCCTGTCGGTGCAGAACTCACTGATCGCCGGCGTCGACATGATCTACCACGCTGAATACTCTGACGAGAAAACGCTCGACATGCTGGAAGAAGCGAAAGACCGCATCTTTGTGGCGCCCTCCTTCGGGCTGTTTCACACCATGTTGAATGAAGGCGAGCCCCACGGGCTGCCGCGGGTCGTGGCCGAGGGCATGGGTATACCGGCGCTGATCGAGGAATCCGTGAAGACCCATAGCGCGCTGCGCAAGCGCGGCATCCGCCACCTGATTGGCGGGGATTACGGCTTTACCTGGAATATGCAGGGCACCAATGCCCGGGACCTGAAGTATTTCGTAGACTACTACGGCTATTCGCCGCTGGATGCCCTGGTTTGCGCCACCCGCAACGGCGGCCTGGCCATGCATGCCCAGGGCGATCTCGGCACCCTGGAGGAGGGCATGCTCGCCGACATGGTACTGGTGGATGGCGACCCCCTGCAGGATTTAACCATCCTGACCGACCGGGATCGCCTGGCGATGATCATGAAAGACGGAGCGATCCACACGATTTCGAAGTCGCTGCAGCGCGCCTAGCGCGGCTGCATACGGATCGCCCCGTCCAGCCGTATGGTTTCCCCGTTCACATAGCCGTTGCGGACGATTTCCAGCGCCATGCTGGCATACTCCTCGGGGAAGCCCATACGCCGTGGGAACGGCACCATCGCATCCAGCGCCTTGATCATCTCCGGGGGGGCGCGGTCGAAGGCCGGCGTGTTGAAAATACCGGGCTGGATGGTGTTGACGCGAATACCCTCGCGGGAGAGATCCCGGGCGATGGTCAGGGTCATACCGACGATAGCCGCCTTGGCCGCGGAATAGGCCGCCTGCCCCATCTGCCCCTCGGTGGCCGCCGCGGAGGCGGTATTCACCATCACCCCGCGCTCGCCGTCGATCGGTTCCAGTTCCATCATACCCGCGGCCGACCGGGTGATGCAGCGAAAGGTGCCCACCGTGTTGAGGCGCAGCACCCACTCGAACTTGTCCGAGGGGAAGATAGTGATTTCGCCGGTTTTTTTGTCCCGCCGCGCAGTGGGGATGGCGTTGCCGCCGCCGGCACAGCACACCAGTACCCGCTCCTGGCCCTGGGCGGCCCGCGCCTTCGCAAAGGCCGCATCGACACTCTCATCCGACAGCACATCACATTGACAGAAGGTGGCGCCCGTTTCCGCGGCGGCCTTTGCTCCCGCATCCTCGCTCAGGTCGAAGATGGCCACACTGGCCCCGGCAGCGCGCAGCGCCCTGACCGTCGCCAACCCGAGGCCCGACGCCCCGCCGGTGACCACGGCGGCTAGTGAAGAATCGATATTCATGTGGCAGGCTCCCGGCTATTATCGAATGGGCGCGCAAAATGGCGCGCAAAAGTGCTGCTTTATGACTGCGGCCTGTTATAGCGCAGAATTCATCACTATGCAACACTGTTGTTGATCTATATAATCGACCCGCCAAACAAAATTCAGGAGTTGCAGATGACACAGGTGATGAAGGGAATTCGGGTTCTGGAGGTCGCACAAATGACCTTTGTGCCCGCCGCCGGCGCCATCCTCGCAGACTGGGGTGCGGACGTCATCAAGATCGAGCACCCGGTGCGAGGCGATACCCAGCGCGGTTTTATCAATATGGGCGGGGTCAAGGTCAACCCCAGACGCAGCCCTTTCGTGGAACACCCGAACCGGGGCAAGCGCAGCGTGGGCGTCGATATCTCCAACCCGGAGGGCATGCGGGTCATCTACGAGCTCGCCAAGACCGCAGATGTCTTCCTGACCAACTACCTGCCCAGGCAGCGGCAGAAGATGAAATTCGATATCGAGCATATCCGCGCCGCCAACCCGAATATCATCTATGCCCGCGGCAGCGCCTACGGCGACAAGGGGCCGGAGCGCGACACTGGCGGCTTCGACGGCACCGCGTTCTGGAATCGCAGCGGTATCGCCACCGCCATGTCGCCGCCGGGGCTCGGCGGGCCGATCTCCCAGGGAATTCCGGCCTTCGGGGACTCCATCGGCGGAATGAATATCGCCGGCGGCATCTCGGCGGCGCTGTTCCACCGGGAGCGCACCGGCGAGGCGCTGGAGCTGGATGTATCCCTGTTGAGCACCGCCTGGTGGGCGGCCGGCACGACCATCGACATGGGCATCGATTGCGGCGAAATCTCGCGCAACCGCATGCCCGCCTCCGGGGCCAACCCCGGCAATCCGTTCATGGGCAATTTCACCACCTCGGACGGCGGCACGATCAACCTGTGCACGCTGACACCGGGCCCGCATATCCGCAATGTCTTCGAACACCTGGGCCTCCCGGAGGCGGCGGACGACCCCCGGTTTGCAGTTGCGGAGTCCCTGCTGAAAAACTGGGAGGCCGCCAGTCAGCTCATCGTGGCAAAATTCGCCGAGAAGCCGTTCGCTTACTGGCGGGAGCATCTGAAAACGATGAGCGGCCAGTGGGCGCCGGTCCTCGACCTGATGCAGATTGCTGAAGACGAGCAGGCCCTGGCCAACGACATGCTGTTCGAGGTCGAGGCGAGCGACGGTGGCGAGCCGATCAAGCTGGTGCGGGGCCCGATCCAGTTCAATCACGAGCCGGTAAGAACCACGCGGGCGCCGGAAGCCTCGGAACATACGGAACTCGTGCTGATGGAAATTGGAATGGAGTGGGACGAGATCGAACGCCTGAAGGAGAAAGGCGCCATCGCCTGATATACTTTCAATTCATCTGGCCACATTGCGAGAATGCTATGAAACCTGGAACCAAACTCAAGAGTGCAGTCTGCGACACCGAGGTGATGGTCATTCGCGGCAGCGACAGCGTAGTGACCTGCGGCGGCGCGCCCATGGCACTGGAGCGAGCGGCCGCCAGCGGCGAGCCCGACCCGGCCTTCGCCGGGGGCACCCAGATGGGCAAGCGCTACGTGGACGAGGCCGGTCGCGTGGAATTGCTCTGTGTGAAAGCGGGCAAAGGCTCGCTTGCCATTGACGGCGTCGCCCTGAAGACCAAGGATGCCAAATCCCTGCCGTCCTCCGACTGACCCCGCCGATGAACATTGCACTGTTCCTGCAAATGGCCGCCGATGCCGAGCCCGAGCGCATCGGCCTGGTCTGTGATGGCCGGCGCTGGTCCTACGGCGCCCTGCGGCGGGCCGCGCAGGGTGCCGCGACCAACATACGCAATAGCGGCTGCGCCTATGTGGCGCTGCTGGACGAGAGCAGCGAGGCGGCCGCCATCGCCCTGTTCGGCGCCGCTCTCGCCGGTATTCCCTATGTGCCGCTGAACTACCGCCTGGCCGACGCCGATCTCGCTTCCCTGCTGGGGCGGATAGCACCGGCCTGTGTTATCGGCGATGTCGAACGGGTGCAGCGGCTGGGTGGCGCGGGAGGCCACACCGGCCTTTCACGACTGGATTTTGTCAAAGCCGCGGAGGCGGCAGCGGACACCGCCTCCGACGAGGAACACGAAGGCGAGGGCATCGCCGCCCAGATCTTTACCAGCGGCACCACGGCGGCGCCCAAGGCCGCCCTGCTGCGCCACAGCAACCTGGTGTCCTATATCCTCGGTACCGTCGAGTTCTGTTCAGCCGCGGAGGAAGAAGCGGCCCTGGTGTGTGTGCCGCCCTACCACATTGCCGGTATCGCCGCCCTGCTCAGCTCGATTTACGCCCTGCGCCGGATCGTGTTGCTGCCGGCCTTCGACCCGGATGCCTGGCTGGCCCTGGCCAGCTCGGAACGGGTGACCAACGCCTTCGTGGTGCCGACCATGCTGGCGCGGATTATAGGGCGCATGGACGCGGGCTCGCGGCCGGACCTGACAGCGTTGCGGGCCATTGCCTACGGGGGTGGCCGCATGCCGCTGGAACTGGTGGAACGGGCACTGGAACTGTTTCCCGAGACCAGCTTCACCAATGCCTATGGACTGACGGAAACCAGTTCCACCATCGCCCTGCTGGGGCCGGAAGACCATCGCAAAGCCCATGCCTCTGACGATCCCGCCGTGCGTGCCCGCCTGGGTTCCGTGGGCCAGCCACTGCCCACGGTGGAACTGGAGATTCGCGATGAGGAGGGCCGTCCGCTACCTGCGGGCGAGCGCGGCGAGATCTACGTGCGCGGCGAGCAGGTCTCGGGCGAATACCGTGAGCGCAGTGCGCTGGATGCCCAGGGCTGGTTCCCAACCCGCGACGCGGGCTGGCTCGACGAAGAGGGTTACCTGTTCCTGGCCGGGCGCGCCGACGACGTGATTGTGCGCGGCGGGGAGAACATCTCGCCGGGGGAGATCGAGGACGTGCTGATGTCGCACCCGGCGATTGCCGACGCGGTAGCCGTGGGCGTGCCCTCTGCCGAGTGGGGTGAGGCGGTCGGCATCGCCGTGGTAATAAGGCCCCACCAGGCCAGGCCCGGGGACGATGAGTTGCGGGCACTGGTAAAGAATCGCCTCCGCTCCTCCAGGGTGCCCGAGCGCATAGCCGTGCTGGACGCCCTGCCTTACAACGAAATGGGTAAACTGCTGCGCCGGGAGGTGCGGGCCCTGTTTCAGGGCTGAACGGCAGTGCTCGACACAGCCCGAGGGAGGCATTATCGATGAAAGACATGGTCACTGCAGGGGATCCCAACTGCCCTTTCGAGTTCAACTTCGACGC
>CAYTDW010000027.1:0-11905 GCA_964436585.1 uncultured Halioglobus sp.
TAAAGGAGAACTCGCCGATCTGCGCCAGACTCGCTGACACAATCAACGCGGTATTCAACGGATAGCGGAACGCCAGCACCAGCGCAAACGCCGCGAGTGTCTTTCCCACCAGAATTATGGCCACCACAGCCAGCACTTTCAGCGGTTGCTGCAGCAGGATCACCGGATCGAACAACATCCCCACGGAAACAAAAAAGAGTACCGAAAATGCATCGCGAAAAGGCAGGGACTCCTCGGCCGCGCGATGGCTGAGGTGGGACTCACGCATCACCATGCCCGCAAAAAAAGCACCTAGCGCAAACGACACACCGAACAGCATCGCCGAACCATACGCAATCCCCATGGCGACGGCGATGACGCAAAGGGTGAACAGTTCGCGGGAACCGGTGCCGGCAACATAACCGAGCAAGCGGGGAAAAATACGCCGCCCCACCACCAGCATCAACGCGACAAACGCGACAATTTTTCCTACAGCGGCCAGCAGCGTCCATAAAATACTTGACTCGGTTCCCTGCAGGATCGCAGCGCCGGCATGCTGCCCCGTGCTGCCACCCAGCCAGCCGGACAACGGCGGGAGCAATACCAGTACCAGTACCATCAACAGGTCTTCGACCACCAGCCAACCCACCGCGATACGACCGCTGGCCGTCTGCAACAGGCCCTGCCGCTCCAGTGCGCGAATCAGAACTACCGTGCTCGCCACCGACAGCGACATACCGAAGATCAAGCTGGCGCCGATGCTCCATCCCCAGAAGAGCGCGAGTCCCGCACCCATCGCTGTCGCGACTACAAACTGCACAAGCGCGCCCGGCACGGCAATACGGCGCACCTTCATCAGATCTTCGACGGAAAAATGCAAACCGACACCAAACATCAGCAGGATGACACCCACTTCCGCCAACTGGCCGGACAGCTCCACGTCCGCCACAAACCCCGGCGTGCCAGGGCCAAGCACAATGCCGGCCATGAGGTAACCGACAATCGGCGGTATACGCAAACGCGTGGCAACAAGACCCATCAGCAGCGCCAGGCCGAGACTCGCCGCGATCGTCGTAATCAGGGTAATATCGTGATGCATTCGTTATACAACCAGCGCTATATCAACCGCGCATAGCGGGCCACGCGGAAAGTGTAATGGGGCTCAAACTGTAGTTTAATATGCCAGCAAAATTGCCAATTCACAGCACTGTTCCAAAGGGGCAAATGGACAACAGTCTATCAAGGGCGTGCGCCGGGATATACCACCGCAATCCTGAATGGCGCCCTGACGCCCACCTTATGGCATACAAGACGGCTCACACACTCGTCGAAAATGGGACCGACCCATGCGCGTATTTCTGACCTCGTTCGCGCTGCTCCTGCTTACCGCCGTGCTGTTGATCGGGGGCGGCCTGCTGCTCAGCGATGCCCCGATGAAAACCCTGGAATCTCTCGCCATCCGCCACGCCGACAAGCTGCCCCTGGCCTACCTGGGCGAGCGACTGTTCGACCAGCACTGCTCCAGCTGCCATGACAACCCCGCCATGCACGCACCGAGCCGGGAGGCCCTGTCCGGCTTTTCCAAGGAGACGGTGATGGTGGCGCTGGAGTTCGGCAAGATGCAGCCCATGGCCGCCCACCTGAACAAGCAGGAGCGCGGGCTGATCGCGATTTACCTGGCCGGTTCAGCGCCGGCGGACGAGTGGATCGAGGAGCACCGCTGCACCACACCCGCGGCGGATGACCGCACCGAGTACGTCGCCAACTGGGGGCTCGGCGGCGCCAACCGCCGTTTCATGCCGACCGCTGCGGCCGGCATCAACAAAAGCAATGTCGCAGGGCTGGAACTGGCCTGGAGCCTGGCCTTCCCGAAAGTAACCGATATGCGCTCACAGCCCGCCATTATTGGCGACACGCTGTATTTCGGCGACAAGACGGGCAAGCTCTATGCTATCGATCGCAGGAGTGGCTGCATCCGCCGCCACACCGAGGTGCTCAGCGGCATTCGCTCCGCCATTACCGTGGCAACCCTGGGCAGTGGCCGCAAGCTGCTGGTGTTCGCCGACTCCATGGCCTCCATCTACGCGCTCGACCCGGACTCGCTGGAAACCGTCTGGCAGCAGGCGGCGCGCATCTACGACACCTCGATCATTACCGGCTCCATCAGCTACCACGACGACCGCCTGTTCGTTCCGGTGTCGTCCTACGAGGTCGCGGTCTCGGGTAGCCCCGACCATGTCTGCTGCAAATCCCACGGCGGCGTGATTGCCCTCGATGCCAACAGTGGCAAGCAACTGTGGCAGTGGCACGGTACCGGCGAAGCCACCCTGCAGGGCCGCAACAGCGCGGGCGCGGACCTTTACGGCCCCTCGGGCGTGAGCGTGTGGAGCACTCCGGCGGTGGACGCGAAGCGCAACCGTATCTATATAGGCACCGGCGAGAATCTGTCGGAGCCGGCGACCGACACCTCCGACGCCATCATCGCCCTGGACATGGACACTGGCAAACTGGCCTGGCGCTTCCAGGCCACCGCGGGGGACGTGTGGAACGCCGCCTGTCTTAATGGCGGTGCCAATTGCCCGAAGCATGCCGGCGGCGATTTTGATTTCGGCGCGTCCGTCATCATGGCCGAGCTGCCGGGAGGCGGGGAACTTCTGCTCGCCGGGCAGAAATCCGGCGATGTCTATGCCCTCAACCCCGACCCCGCGGGCGTCACCGGGGAGGTGGTATGGCAGCGGCAGGTGAGCAACGCGGGTATCGGCCCGGATCTCCACCAGACCACCACCAACGGCGGTGTCCACTGGGGCATGGCGCTATCGGGGCAGCGCCTGCTGGTGGCGGCGGCGGACCCGGAGCGGGTGCGCCCGGACTACATTCCGAAGCCGGGACTGCACGCCCTGAACCTCGTGGACGGTGAGGTGCTCTGGTTCCATGGGGTCACCCGGGGATGCGATATTCCGGAGGAAAACAAACCCATGATCGGCCTGCAGAATATGCGGGCCGGCAAGCAGATCGATCTCGAAGAGCAGTACCGCTGCTCCTTCTACTATGGCCTGTCGGCAGCGGTACTCGCCACCGATGAGCTGGTGTTCAGCGCGGGCCTGGACGGCAGGATACGTGCCTTCGACATCGCCAGCGGCGAAGTGCTCTGGCAGGCCGAGACCGCGATACCCTTCAACGCGAGCAACGGTGTCAGTGGCCACGGTGGCGCCATCGATGTCAGCGGCCAGGTGCTTGCGGACGGCTGGTTGTATGTGCAATCGGGTTATTCCATGTTCGGCCAGTTGCCGGGTAATGTATTGCTGGCCTATCGCCCTGGCGACGCGGCAAGGTAAGTTAGGGTAAGGTCGTTTTTGTGCAAAAATTCGCCCACATATACCAGCACGCCTGCGATCGCAAGGGTGGTGAGGCCGCGCTGAAGCAGCTGCTGCCGAAGATCCGCAGCCCCCGGGCACTGGCCTACACCGGCGACGACCGCTACCTGGCCGAGATGACCCGCTGCATTTTCCAGGCGGGATTCGTGTGGCGCGTGGTGGATCACAAGTGGAATGATTTCGAGGACGTGTTCTTTGGCTTTCCGCCGGCGAAAATCGTGCTGCTCAGCCCGGAACAGATCGATCGTTTCAGCCAGAACCCGCGCATCATCCGCAATCGCCAGAAGGTGCTCAGCATCCAGCACAATGCGCACTTCATCCTGGACCTGGCAAAGGAACATGGCAGCTTTGGCAAGTTCATCAGCCGCTGGCCGGAGCAGGACCTGATCGGCCTGTTTGCCTATATGAAGAAGCACGGCTCGCGCCTGGGCGGCATGACCGGACAGCGGGTGCTGCGCAACATGGGCAAGGATACCTTCGTGATTACCGGCGATGTCACCCGCTGCCTGCGGCAGGCCGGGGTGGACATCAACGCCAACCCCACAAGCAAGCGGGAACTGGCACTGATCCAGGCCGCTTTCAACCGCTGGCACGACGAATCAGGCCTGCCCTTCAGCCATATCAGCCGTATCTGCGCCTGCTCGCTGGAGTAGCGAAGCACCTGGACCGCCCCGACCGGATTACCCCGGGCTACAACAGCCACCCGGGGCGCAGCAGCATGATCCCACCGAGTACCAGCATGATGGCTCCGCTCAGGAACTTGAGCCAGCGGCCTGCCCGCTCGGTCAGCTTATTGCTGCTCAGTGCCACGACCGCCAGCGTTACCATCAACGTGTCGTCAGCGATATAACCAAGAATATAGAGACCCAGGTACGCATAATGCGCCGCGCGACCCATTTCCTGCTGGGCCAGTATGGCGGTGTACATTGCCGGGAAACCTGCAGTGCAGAGCAGCTCGATAAAGTTGACGACTACCGCCAGTGCGACGACCGCCGCCAGGGAAAGGAGCAGCGAATCGGACCTGGCAACCTTGCGCATACGAGCATACAGGCCGGGCTTTGCGGCTGCTGGAATGGACAGGGAAACACCCCGCATTGGGGCCAGGAAGTCCTTGAGGTTGATTGTGCCGATGACCAATGCCAGCAGGCCCAGCCCAACGCGCAATGCCGTTGACATACCCACCAGCAGATAGATATTCAGCCAGGCGGCAAGGAACGCGTAATAGACCGCGCCCCCCACCAACACGAAGGTACCGGCGATCAGCGCCATTCGCATGCGGTCCCTGAGGCGCGCAAGCATCGATAGTAAAAACAACAACACCCACATCGCGCAGGGATTGAAGCCGTCAAGCAGACCTACCGCCAGGGTGAAAAGGGGGAGTCCCAGGTTGGCAACCGTGAGCACACCGAAGAGTTGTGTCTCGATACCCGCTGGAATCGCCGGATGCCCCTCCACCAGCGCTGCCAGCTCTGGCCCGGTGCGCTCAGCGCTGTCAAAACCGATGAGAACCTTGCCGTTGTACACAAAAGTCGGCACGCCGGGCGGCCAGTGACCAGAATCCCTGGAATGCCGCACCAGGTCATCCCTTGCGCTCGCATCGCGATCAACCGGGCGGTAGACAAGCTCCAATCCGGGCCTTGCAGCGGAGAATCCGCGGAGAAATTCCTTGGCGTCCGCGCAGTGAGGGCAGCCATCACGCACGAACACTTCCAGCACGCCTGCCGCGGCAGCTGGCTCTGCGCGCTCGGTCGCCAGCGCCCAGGGTGCCGCCGATAGCAGAACCAGCAGCGCAAACCAGCGGATGGCAAAGGCCAGCGACATCAGCCCGTTGAAGCGGGTGGTTCCGGGCCCGGGTCCTCCAGGCCGAACTCCGCAGAGATCGCGCGGATTTCTGCCAATTCCTCATCGCCGACATGTCCATCTGCCCGCGCTATGGCGTGGAGGGAATCAACCAGCAATTTTTTGCGGTCCGTATCGAAGCTGCCATGCAGACTCTGGTGGCTCAGTTCAACCTGGGCCCGCTTTTGCATCATGGAAATGTCCATGATGAAATTGACTTCGCCCTCCTGCAGGTGCGCCACATCATGCAGGATACGGCGCATCTCGCTGCGCTCATGGTCGCTGACCTCATTGTCGGCATAGGCAACCCGCGCCAGCGCGAAGGCGAAGGTCGCCAGGTAGCTGGCGGAGCCGGGGTCGTGCCGCTCCAACATATTGAGCATACGACTGGTGCCCTCTGATACCGCTTCCGTAAAGGAACGGATATGGCCGTCCTCCAGATGCAGAATTCGGTCAGCCACATCGAGGATACGGTTGTCATGGGTTACCAGCACCACCGCGGCACCGTCTTCGCGGGCCAGTTCCTGGATCAGGTCCACCACGTCGCGACCGGACTGTTTGTCGAGCGAAGCGGTGGGCTCATCGGCCAGGATAACCCGCGGCCGGTTGACCAACGCCCTGGCTATGCCGGCGCGCTGTTTCTGTCCCCCGGATAATTCTCCGGGGTACTTGTTGATGTGATCGCCCAGGCCAACCCGTTGCAGCACCTCGGTAATGCGCTGCTTGCGCTCGCTGAGCCTGATGGGCGAGAGTTTCAGCGCCATGCGCACGTTCTGGCTGATGGTGAGACTGTCGAGCAGGTTGTGCGCCTGGAAGATATAGCCGATCTGGCGCCGGACCTTGATCTGGTCGCTTTCCCGGGCGTTCCTCAACTCCTGCCCCAATACCTTGACGCTGCCCTGCTGGGCCGAGCGCAGGGCGCCCATCAGGGTTAGCAATGTCGTTTTCCCGGAGCCCGAGGGGCCGGTCAGGATGATGATCTCTCCGGCCTGAATGCTGGTATTGATGTTGAAAAGTATCTGTTTCTGCCTTGCGCCCTTGCCATAGGTGTAGGAGACATCCTCCAGCGCAATAGGTGCTTCAGCGGTCATCAGAATACTTCCGCAGGATCTATGCCGCGCAGCTTGCGCAGTGTGAGCAGGCCGGAACCGGCGCACATTGCCAACGTCAGGGTAAATATCTGCAGTACGCTCTCCCTGTCCATCTCCATCGGCAACCGGGTCGCCTCCGCCGTCTTGTCGAACAACACTATGGAAAGCCCCAAGCCCGGCAGGAAACCAAGTATGGCCAGGATAATCGACTGCTGCAGCACCACGTTGCGCAAATAGCCCTGGGTGTAACCCATCGCTTTGAGTGTCGCGTACTCCGGCAGGTGGTCCTGCACGTCCGCGAACAGGATCTGGTAGACGATGATGAAGCCGACGATCACCCCGATGATGGCGCCAAACGCGAACACGTAGCCGATCGGGGTGGTGGTGTTCCAGTAGGCTATTTCCAGGTTCTTGAACTCCTCCCGGGTCAGTACCCGCACATCCGCCGGGATGCTGCTGCGAATACGCTCCTGCACCTCAAGCGCGTCCTGACCCGGGTCGAGGTGGATCAGGCCCACGGTAATCGCTGATTTTTTATCCCTTGGAAACATGCGCAGAAAATTGAGGTCGGAGGTTATTATGCCGCCGTCCAGCCCGAAAGACGTTCCTATCGAATAGAGGCTGGTAACGATCACCTCCCGGGAATTCACTTCCGTGCTGGTGGACCCGTTCGTCTCAACCAACTCGGCCACAGGGCCATACTCCTCCCTGCCCTTTCGATCGAAAACAATCTGGTCAGGAATCTTTATCTGCTCGATGGCCTGCGGTGTAAGAACCCTGGAAAACCCTCGATCAGAAGGATCAAAGCCCACCACGAAAATGCCGCGGTTGTAAGAGCGGTCAACCGGGTTGCGCCAGTCGCCCAGGCGCGAGTACACCGGGGTAACCGCGCTGACGCCCGCAATACCCTGCACCTGGTAGAGCCGGTTCCGCGAAAATTCCTTGGCGTTGACCAGGAACTCGGTTTTGGGGCTTACCAACACCATGTCGTAATCCAGGGCGCTGTGATAGCGCACCGCGCTTACAAACAATGCCTCGCGAAATTCCAGTTGCATGAAGATCAGGACCACGGCAAAAGCGATGCCAAGTATGGCCGAGAACAGTCGCAGCTTCTGGTGCTTCAGTTGCAGCCAGCCCAGGGGAAGGAGGTCGAACACTAAATTTGTATCTCCAGCTCGACCTGCATATTGGTGTAACTGGCAACCGCGGCACTGTCGTCAAGGAGGATGTATACCTCCACTACCCGGGCATCGGTCCTGGAGACGGGGTCGTCTCCCAGCACGTCGAGCCTGCTCACCTTGAGCGACACCCGTTCTACCGTGCCGCTCAGTTCCCCGTCGATGGCCGGCGCCCTGATGGTGGCGCCCTGCCCCTTCTTAACGAAACTGATATCGGTTTCGTAGACTTCAGCGACCACATACATGCGATCGGTCTGGCCCAGGTCGACGATGCCTTCGGGGCCCACGATCTCCCCCGGCTCGGCGTGTATTTCCAGCACCTGGGCCCGCAGGGGCGCCCGCACAATGGACAGTTCAAGCCGCGCCTCGGCTGCGGCAAGATCCGCCTTGGCGACATCGAGGGCCATAATGGCCTGGTCCAGGTTGACCTTGCTGTTGGCAAAGGTGAGGGCGAGGTTCTTCTGCCGGGCCAGTTCACTTTCCGCATTGACGTTTATGGCGGTCAGTCGCGCGACTTCGGTCTGGCGCAGGTTGTAGCTGTCCAGGTAGGCGATGATCTGGTCCTGCTCGACCCAATCGCCCACCTTGACGAGCAGCGACTTGATGACCGAGCCGGCGCCGGTGCCGCCGGAAGGTGCGGCGACGCGGATGATGCCATTGTGGGGCTCTATCCGGCCAAGGCTGGAGATGGCCCGGTCTTCCGCCTGGCCCAGCGGGTGAACCATGATCAACAGCGCGGCCAGGAAGGCCTTGATTATTCGCCTCACTGCAGGCTCCTTATTATGGTTTAAGTCTTTGGTCACGCGGATCAGGTTGCACAAAAGGACGTGAGGCCAGGGCCATTCAGGGCGAATGGTTGTCCCACCCGACGTCAGCATTATTTCCGTACTGTTTATTATCGCTTGGACTGGCCTGATGAGTATTACCCAGCGTAGTCAGAAAGGCCAATTTTTTATCCGGGCTCAGGGAAAGAGTATCATTTCTTCAAAGCGCGGCAGGGTCTGGAAGGCAACGGCTGAATCCTCCGCCGCTCTCGCCTTGAGGAACGCGAACGTTTCCTCCGCCCCGCGGGAAAGAAAACCGGCAATGCGAATTTCGCCGGTCATGGGCCCGTCCAGCGGTCCGGTGAGGCTGTCCCAGTGAATCGGAATTATGCGCTCGGGCGATATTCGCCCAACCGTTTCTGACCAGAACTGTGCGCGATAGTCCGCCGTCTGGGAACCGAGGCCGCCCACACCGAGAAACACCACATCCACGTCCATCTCGGCCAACTGGCCTGGTATAAAGCCGGCGCTGCCGACTATCAGGAAGCTGCCCTTGGGGTGGGACACATGCAACACCCAGGCCTCACCCAGTTTGTAATCAAAAGCGGAGGCTGGCGGCACCAGTGGCTCGGGAATTTCGGAATCGGTGAGCAGGGTTGCGACCATCTCGGGGTCCGGAAACTCAAAATGCCGCGATGCCAGCGGGGTGATGGTGAACGCGCCCAGGACTATCGGTTGCCCGCTGTGCAGAATCCGGATCTGCGCTTCCGGCAAGCCCCAACCGCGCGCAATATTGGCGCTCGCCTGCGAGCCGTACAGTATCGCTCCGGTACGTCGCGCGACCTCGGGCGAATCCATGGCATGGTCGTAGTGGGAGTGCATGGGAATAACCGCCGCGAGTCGGCTGACAGCATTCTTCGCCAGACCGAAGTCAATTGCCGCCATATCCGGTTGAATCTTGCCAAACATTGTCTGCAAAGGCCCGGGCCGGGTAAACCAGCCGTCGGTCATCCAGCTGGTTTCGCCGTCAGAGAACAACAGGGTGGCAGTGCCGCTGTAGCGCACGGTCACCGCCCCGGCGGGGATAGCCCGGTCCGGAGTCAACATCCAGGCGGGGTCAACCGGCGGCGCCGGGTAGCTGAACAGCCAGGCCCAGGCGGCCGCGAGGATCAGCGTACATGCCAAAAAAGAGCTGACCAGTTTCCTGTTTCGATTCATTTGCGCACCACCATCTTTAGCAAATTATGGTGCCGCACATTGGATAGCACAAGCCATGCATCAACGAGGCGCTATCGCATGCACTGTCCCGGTATCCCGCTCGCTGGCGATCGGTTAGACTGGCCACCTGAACGGTTGCAACGGACGTCCTCGTGACCAATAACAAAGAGCGCTTGCTGTCAGTCGCAGCGCGACTCCGGCGCGGCGATCTCGCCAGCCTGGCACGCGGCCTGATGCCGCGGCATCGAATGCCGGATCTGTCCGCTGCCGGAACCCCCGTCCGCGTCACACCTGGATTCCTTGGACAGGTGTGTGATCGCCCGCTGATCGACCTGGCCGATGTTGGCGATGGTCGCTATGCCGGAATCCATACCCCGGGCTATGCCGATGGCTATGCCGAGACCTATATCCACGACCAGTTCGTTGCTGGCGCCGAGGCCTACCAGCGCTTCTACACCAACTATGAGTTCTTCGAGAACCTGATCCGGCGCGGGCTGGAACTGGGTGGATGGAGGTCGCGCGCGCCTCAGGCAATTCTCGATATCGGCTCCGGCGCCGGCAACTCGGTGATCCCGCTGCGCCGCATGTTTCCCGGCGTGCCGCTGGTCGCGTCCGACCTGAGCCTGGAGTTGCTCAGGCTGCTGAATCTCGCCCTGCATGACCGCGGCATGGCCGACGCCGTCAGCGTGATGCAGTTGAATGCCGAGGAGCTGATCTTCAGGGATCGCAGCTTCGACCTGGTGGTGGGTGCCGCCATCCTGCACCACCTGTTCCACCCCGAACGCACGCTGGAAGGCTGTGCCCGCATTCTGCGTCCCGGCGGTGTCGCGCTATTCTTCGAGCCGATGCAGGGCGCGAACTGGATGGTCCGCACATTTTACGCTGCGGTGCTCGCAGACCCGCGCGCCGGCGAACTCTCCCCAGGGCTGCGCCGCTACCTGCGCAACCGCATACGCTTCTTCGACGATCGAGTCTGCACGGACAAGGACCAACCGCAGTTCCTGAAAATGGACGACAAATGGATGTTCACCAGGGAGTATTTCCTCGACATCGCCGAGCGCTCGGGCTTCTCTGCCTGCCATATCCAGCCGATAGGCGACCCGGCGCGGCAGGTTAGCGGCAAGCTTCAGGTACATATGAAGGGCTTTGGCCAGGCGATGAAGGATCTCCCGGTCTGGATGCAGCAGTTACTCGACCAGGTCGAAGCGGGAATACCAGCCGCGCTGCGCAGCCAGGTCCTGGGCGATGCGATCCTGGTGCTGGTTAGATAAGCACCGGCATGCCCATGGCCTGAGCTGGGCCGACGCGGCGCTTGCAGCGTCCCCGCCGAGCGACTACGCTCATTCCGACGCTGAACAAGCGCTTCTGAACTGGCAAAAAAAGGCCGGCAGACCTGCAAATTTTGGGGTGACGCAGTGCGCCCTGACCACAGGAAAGAGACATGAAAGCAGATATCGGATTGATTGGTCTGGCGGTGATGGGGGAGAACCTCGTCCTGAATATGGAGAGCAAGGGCTTCCGGGTCGCGGTGTTCAACCGCACGGTTGAAAAGGTCGACAAGTTCATGGCGACCCGCGGCGCCGGCAAGAACTTTATCGGCTGCCACAGCATCGAGCAGCTGTGTGCCAGTATCGCGCGTCCGCGCAAGGTCATGATGCTCGTAAAGGCCGGCAAGGCGGTCGACGACTTCATCGAACAGCTCATCCCGCACCTCGATAAGGGCGACATCATTATCGACGGCGGCAACAGCCAGTATCCCGACACGATTGCGCGTACAGCGTATGTCGAAAGCAAGGGACTGCTTTATATTGGCACCGGCGTGTCCGGTGGCGAGGAGGGCGCATTGCTCGGCCCGTCGATCATGCCCGGCGGCTCACCCGCCGCATGGCCGGCCGTGAAGCCGATCTTCCAGAAAATTTGCGCCCACACCGAGGCCGGCGAGCCCTGTTGCGACTGGGTCGGTGAAAACGGCGCGGGCCATTTCGTCAAGATGGTCCACAATGGCATCGAGTACGGCGACATGCAGATGATCTGCGAGACGTACCAGATGATGAAGGAGGGCATCGGCCTGTCCAACGAGGACATGCATGCGGTGTTCAAACAGTGGAACGAGGGTGAGCTCGACTCCTACCTGATCGAGATCACCCGCGACATTCTCGGCTATAGGACCGCAACCGGCGAAGCCGTCATCGACCAGATTCTCGATGCCGCCGGGCAGAAGGGCACCGGCAAATGGACCGCGGTCACCGCCCTCGACCTCGGCCAGCCGCTGACCCTGATCGGCGAAGCGGTATTTGCCCGCTGCCTGTCGGCACTCAAAGACGAACGCGTGGCCGCATCGAAGATTCTGCGCGGTCCGGGAGCACGTTTCTCGGGCGATCGGGCGGCGCTGGTTGAAGACCTCAGGCAGGCGCTCTACGCCGCAAAGATTGTTTCCTACGCGCAGGGTTACCAGCTGATGC
>CAYTDW010000028.1:0-11861 GCA_964436585.1 uncultured Halioglobus sp.
AGCAGCAATCGCTCGAGAATCTATGGCGCAAAATTGGCGATAACTAACGCAGAGTCTGGTCATCAAAGAGCGGGTTTGGCAGTCGATCCACACTGGACTGAAATGCTTCAACGGAAGCTGCTACCTCTTTAATGTCCTCGAAGCGAGCAATATGAAACAAGGCATCACCTTCATTCACAAGCGGGATATTGGCTTTTCCGATAATTAATCCGGAATTTTGTGCCCGGACTTCGTGTTCGGTAGGGTCGAAAAGATCTGAGGGATCGGAGATAACGCCCAGTAAATCGCCGACTTTAACCCGCGCCCCCAATCCGGCAATTGTTCGCAAAATGCCGCTATCTGGTGCCCGCTCCCAGCTGCTGGATCTCGCCACAAAGGGTTCGGATTTGTGACTGGTACTTTTTGTTGCGGACAACATTTTCAGTTTCCGCATTACAGACAAGATGCCGCGCACACCACTTCGAATGGAGAGCTCGTCAAAGCGCAAGGCTTCACCAGCTTCATAGAGTATAACCGTGACTCCCAGTTCGTCCGCAGCCTGACGCAAGGAACCATCGCGCAGATTGGAGTTGATCAGAACCGGTACTTCGAAAGCCTGTGCCAGTTCGAGGGTTTCCGGATCGTCCAGATTCGCGCGAATTTGCGGCAAGTTGGAACGGTGTATCGCACCGGTGTGCAGGTCGATTCCGTAATCGGATTGTTTGACAATTTCCTCAATGAAAATGTGAGCGAGGCGGGCCGCCAGGGAGCCACGTGCTGATCCGGGAAAACTCCGATTCAGGTCGCGCCGATCAGGCAAATAGCGGGAATGTTGAATGATGCCGAATATATTGACCACTGGCACCACGATCAGGGTGCCGCGCAGGTGAGCCATGGCCGATGACTTGATCAATCGTCTGGTTATTTCTACGCCGTTCAGCTCATCGCCGTGTATCGCCGCACTGATAAAGAGAGTTGGGCCGGCGGTTTTACCGCAGATCACCTGTACCGGAATATCCAAATTCACGTGGGTATAAAGTTTCGCAACCGGCAAATGCACTACTTTGCGTTCGCCGGGATTGATTCGTTCGCCATTTATGCTGAGAGCTTTGTTCTTTATCATGTGAAGCGCCTCTTAACCCTTGCCTCCGACCAAAAAGCACCGAATATCGCTCCCTTTGGCTGCCTTGATAAATTCCTTAATCACTCTGTCGCAGGCCTTGCTGGTTTCTGCCAAAGCCACACCAATCCCTTGTTTGCCCTCAAGGAGTTTGATTAGACGCTAGCTCCGCCTCTCTGCCGATGGGAACCAGCCTGCGTTCTATTTCAAATAGATCGCGATGTCTGACCGCCTGGCAGCCTTGAGCAGATCTTTGTCCAGCGTCGCCAATGGCAAGCCTTCCCGGAGCGCCAATTCCAAGTAGGCAGCATCATAGCTGCTCAGATGATAAGCCTTCGCCAGCGAGATAGTATGACCAAAAACCTGGTTTGCCGTTAACTTGTCTACCGTTACAGGCAGATTCTCAAGCTGAACGGTAAAGCGCTCGAGTTCCGATACCTCGATGTCTTTACGATTCGCCGCACCCAGAAGCACGTTGGCAACTTCCAGATGCCATAGGTTAGGTACAACTGCTTCCGCATTCGCCAAAGACTTCAGCACCGCCTCTGCGTAGCGCTGATCTGATGCCTTATTGCTTGCCAGCAGCCATCGCATGGCTACCGAGTTGTCCAGAACAAAGGCTGTCACTTGCGGCCCTGATTTTTGAGTTCGGACAACTCCTCGCTGGATACAACATGTTTCCTGGCTTTCAGGATATTGGCTATGGCGCCTTCTACCCGGTGGTCATCACCTGCGCGACTCGGGATGAGATCCGCCACTGGCTTGCCACGATTTGTTATCGTAAAGCGCTCACCGGCTTCAACCCGACGAAGAATTTCCGGAAGCTTTGTCTTGGCATCGTACGAACCTATTTCTTCATTCATGGGAATTATCCGATTAAAAGAACTAAACTAGTCTACTGATCTAGTCTAATTAAATCAAGATTCGAACCATGCGCGCGGCAGGGCTCGATCCCATCGAGGCCCTGCGCGCGGAGTAGCGCTTGAGCCCTACTCTGAGGGGTCGGCGGTCATCAGGCGCGCTTGCGGGGCTTTTGCTTGCGCTGCCGCGGTGCCTGCTTTTGGGGACGGGTGCTCTCACCCAATTCCCGCAACGTGTCCAGCAGCTGTGCACGCTCGGCGGCCCTTTCCCGGGTATGGGCAAGAATGTGGCTGGGGTGCTGCTCCCGGTCCAGCCAGAATTTCCCGGACACCTTGCCCGCCTCGGTGGCCGCGGCCAGCCAGACCGCCGTGTCCGCGCCCTGCTCGGGACTGCGCAGCAGCTTGTGCGTGACGCGGTAGAAGGTCTGCAGTGATGACTCCACCCCGGGGGTGTCCGCCCATCCCGGATGCATGGCGTTGACGCTGATGCCGTCGTCGCGCCAGCGCCGCGCCCACTCCTCGGTGAGAATCATCAGGCCGCGTTTGGCGCGCGCGTAGGCCACCGAGCCCGAGTAGCGACCGCGCTGGCTCTGCAGGTCTTCCGGATGGATTTTCTGGGAATACATGCCGCCGGACAGCACGTTGACCACCCGGGCCGAACCCGACCGCGCCAGCAGGGGTTGCAGGCGCTCAGTCAATACGTAGGGCGAGAGCAGCAGCAGCGCAAAGCTCTTCTCAAAGCCCTCGCGGGTCTGCTGGCGCGGGTTGAACAGGGCACCGGCATTGTTCACGAGGATGTCCACCGGCCTGTTGGCGGCCAGCAACCGGTCCGCCAGCTGGTGTACCTCGGCTATCACCGCCAGGTCACACACCTCCACGTGGACCTCGGCATTACCGGTTTGCAGGCGAATCTTGCGGGCGGTGGCCTCGGCCTTGTCTTTGCTGCGCGCCACCAGGGTCACGCGGGCTCCCAGCCCCGCCAGGGCGGTGGCGGCGGCCTCGCCCACGCCGGAGGTGGCGCCGGTCACCACCGCGTGGCGGTCTCCCAGGTACGCCGACAGCGGCTTCCAGCGCCGGCGCGCCCTGCGGTAGCCCAGCCGGGTGAAGCGCCACAGGCCGGGTAGCACCAGGCTGTCCGCCAGCGCGGTGGCGGTGGATTGCACGGGAGCGGCGAAGTCGTCTTCCAGGGCGCGCTTCAGCCCCTCCATGGTGCTCTTGCCCACACGGTCCATGGCGGCCGGGTAGAGGCGGTTGGCCAGCGCCAGGGGCGCGGGGAAGTTGAACCGCGCGATGTACCTTACAGTGGTTCCCGCAGGTGTCGCGGCGAAGAGGATTTCCTCGCGCGCGGTGAACACCCGCGAATCCACGGTCATCAGCATCCGGGCCTCGGGCTCAAATTCGATGACCGTGTACTGCAGGGAGAAGCCCGCTTTCATATCGATCCGGTACCTGCTGCCCACGCCGGGCGCGCCGGCACTCAGCTTGTGGCCACGGGCCACAGCGGGGTCCCACTCCTCGATACGGGAAAACTCCGCCACGTAGGCAAAGACTTCGTTGAGGGGGCGCTTGACCTCGATGGTTTCGTCAAGGGTAATGGTCTGGCTCATGGTGGTACTCCGGTGAAGATACTGGGCAACATACGGTTTTCCCGCCCTCCTGGTTCACCGGTTTCCGGTTATATTCCTGGGCAGTTGAGGCGCCGGACTCGACTGCTGTGTGTGAAAAACAAAGCTGTTACCATCTTCCTTCGAATAAAAAGCCGAATAAATAACAGGAGCACGATAATGTCCGCAGAACTCTTGATGCTGCTATACAGCGCTTTACTCTTCCTGGTGATCATCCTGGCGCAGGCCGGCCTTGGCATCAGCCAGAACGGCCTCATGGCCCAGGCCGGCAGCAGGGACAACCTGCCCGAGCCGACCGTGCTGCGGCGACGACTGCAACGGCTGTCGGCCAACATGCAGGAGAACCTGGTGATGTTCGCCGCGGTTGTGCTGGTGGCGAGTGCCGCGGGCGTGTCCAATGACGCCACCGCGCTGGGGGCCAGCGTGTTCTTCTTCGCCCGGGTGGCGCACGCCATCGTCTATGCGGCCGGCTGGCCAGTGATCAGGCCACTGTTCTTCTTTGCCGGACTCTACGGTATCGGTGTCATCGCGGTAGAGGTGATGAAATTGGCTTGAGTACCGTCCTGGCCGGGCTGCCACAGCACGGGGGCGGCGCATGGCTGAGCTGCGCAACCTGATTGTCGTACTGGGTGACCAGCTGGACCTCGACGCGTCCGCCTTCGACGGCTTCGATCCAGACTGCGATGCCGTATGGATGGCGGAGGTGACCGAAGAATCGACCCATGTGTGGTCCGGTAAGCCCCGTACGGTGATGTTCCTTGCAGCCATGCGTCACTTCGCGCTTGCGCTAAGCCATGCCGGCCGCCCTGTCCACTACTGCCCACTGGATGAGCCGCGCAACTGCGGCAGCCTCCGTTTGCAGCTGCAGGCCGACATATTGCGGCTGCGGCCTGCTGGCCTGGTCATGACCCGGCCCGGCGACTGGCGGGTGCTGCAGGCAATCAGGGCGGTGGCCGCTGACACCCAGCTGCCGCTGGACATCCGGGAAGACCGCCATTTCTTCTGCAGCGTGCATGAGTTCGCCGCTCATGCAGCGACGCGCAAGTCACTGCGCCTGGAGTATTTCTACCGCGAGCAGCGCCAACGACACGATGTGCTGATGCAAAGCAGTGCCAAGGGTGCCAAACCGATCGGCGGCCAGTGGAACTTCGACGCCGAGAACCGCGAAACCTTCGGCACGCAAGGGCCCGGCGCACTACCCGGGCGCAGCCGCTTCACGCCCGATGCCATTACCCGTGAAGTGATGGCACTCGTCGAAACCCGGTTCGCTTCGCACCCGGGTCAGCTCGAGAGTTTCGCCTGGCCGGTCAATCGCGCGCAGGCGCTGCGATCCTTGCAGGCCTTTATTCGGGAACGCCTCCCGCTGTTCGGGCGCTACCAGGATGCGATGTGGCCCGGCGACCCCTGGCTTTATCATTCCCACCTGGCGGCTGCACTCAACCTGAAACTGCTCAACCCGCGCGAGGTGGTTGCAGCGGCGGAAGCGGCCTACCACGAGGGGCATGCGCCGCTGGCCAGCGTGGAGGGCTTTATCCGCCAGATCCTCGGTTGGCGCGAATATGTGCGCGGCGTCTACTGGACCCTTATGCCGCAGTACCTGGAAGGCAACGCACTGGATGCCCGGGAGGATTTGCCCGGGTGGTACTGGACCGGTGAGACCGACATGGCCTGCCTGCGCGACGCGCTTGCGCAGACCCTCACCCATGGCTACGCCAACCATATCCAACGCCTGATGGTCACCGGCCTGTACGCCCTGATGTTGGGTGTGCAGCCCAGGCAGGTGCATGCATGGTACCTGGCGGTGTACGTCGATGCCGTGGAGTGGGTCGAGCTGCCCAATAGCCTGGGTATGAGCCAGTACGCCGACGGCGGCCTGATGGCCAGCAAACCCTACATCGCCACGGGCAAGTACATCCAGCGGATGAGCCCGCACTGCAAGGATTGTCGCTATGACCCTGCGCAGCGCAGCGGGGATCGCGCCTGCCCCTTCACCACCCTGTACTGGGACTTCCTGCTGCGCCACGAGGCCCGGTTGGCAAAAAATCCGCGCATGGCCTTGCAGGTGAAAAACGTGGCGCGCCTGAGCGACGCCGAGAAGCAGGCGGTGGTGGAGCGTGCGACGGCAATCCGGCGGGGCGAGGTGGGGTGCGGGTAGAGCGCGCGAAAGCGCCCGCAAGCGCGGCTTGCTACTCTTGCCGGAATCCAGGCTTTTCGGCACCACTCTCTGCTGAATCGAGCACGCGGAAAATCCGCAGATCGCCGACAAACAACTGGAAGGTGCCGTAGAGCCAGCGGTGCAGCAGCAGCTCGGGCATGAAATTGTGCACCGGGATCGACGTTTCCTCGACCAGGTGGGGATGGCGACCCGCCAGCGCATCCCGGTAGAAACGCGCGTACTGGGGCCGGGTTTTCACCAGCCTCGATAGGTCACCCACCAGCGGGCCATTGAGTTCGTTGGCAAAGGCCGTGTCATACCAGTTTTCACTCAGTACCAGGTAGCGGGCCTGCCGCAACCCGGCGGCGTCACCGGCGGCATATTCCGGCTGGAACAGGCGGCCGGCGGCGGCCGGCGGCGGGTTCACGTAGTAGCTGTAGAACACCGGGGCCCCGGGGTGCTCGCTGAACCACTGGCGCAGCGCGATCCTCGGGTCCCGATGGTAGTCACCCACCAGGTCCACCGCCAGCAGGGCCGGCCAGAGGAAAAAAAACGCCATGAACCAGGGCCGCCACACCCGGCGGGTGGCGAACAGGCCCAGCGCCGCCAGCAGCGCCGCGGCTGGCAGCAGGGGCAGGTAGTGGCGGTAGTAGGTCACCGGTGAGAGAAACACCATGAACATGGCAAAGGCCGGCACGGGCGCCAGGCACAGCCAGGCCCGGATCGACCTGCGCTCCCGCGCCAGCGCGCGCATCCCGGCGGGGATGAAGATGCAGGCGGGGAGGCCGAGGCCCACCATCAGCACCAGCGGCAGGTTAAGCAGGTTGCGCAGCCACTTGTGCCAGCCGATGGCGGCGTAACCACTGCCAAATGCGCTGGTCATTGTGCCGGTGGTGTACTGGGCCACCGGTTCGATGCGACACAGCAGCCACAGCAACGGTGGCAACAGCACCCAGCACAGGATCATCGGCCGCCTGATGGCGCGCCAGGGAATCACCAGGTACCACAGGGCCAACAGGGGATAGGACCCGGCCTGCTGGAAATCCGCATTGGTGAGCAGGCCGAGCAACACCGCGGTGGCCAGCACCACCAGGGCGATCCGCGCCGGGCTCATACCGTGGCTGAGATAGTGCCAGGCCCGCAGGGGCGTCAGCGCGACATAGGCGAACAGGGCGAACAGCCAGTACTTGGCCCAGACCGCGGGCACCAGCAGCAGAGGGCTGGCCAGCAGCAGGGCGCGCCGCCCGCGGCTGACGCAGTACACCATCAGCGCCAGGAAACTGTAGATGAAAAATACCGAGGGCGCATCCACCGTCCCGCTGTGGGACTCGCTGATATGAAAACCCGACAGGGCGATCAGGGCACCGGCCGTCCACCCCACGGCGGGCTGTGCCGGCACCAGCAGCAGGCCGATCACGGCGATCGCGACGGCGGTAAGTGCCCCGGCAACCGCCGAGTAGACGCGAGCCACCCGGATGTGGGTAGTACCGTGGCAGTAAGCCTTTACCGCTCGCTTGTCACCCGCAATGGCGGCGGGGGGCCCGACGCCCAGCAGGTCCGCCAGGGCAATCGTCTGGCGCCCGATGAAGGTCGAGTAGCCAAAGCCGTCCAGGGCGGCCCGGCAGGAACCCCCCTCATCGAAGTTCACCAGGGTGAAACTGCCGGGGTAATCCCAGTTCCGGCCCAGCTGCAGCGCGCTGTACAGGCGCGGCAGCAGGGCCAGCAGGAACAGCAACACCAGGTAGAGAAGCTGGCGCCTGCCGGACAGCGCCGGCTGGGCGGGACGGGAAAGGCGTCGATCGTGGGCACGCGACATGGGGAATGGCGGCGCGCGGCCAGGCCGTCAGCGCACAGCCCCGGGCGCCGCGCTGACCGGGGTGTGCTCCGGGCCGCGCGGGTCGAGGTCGAAGCTGGCCGGGGCGACCTCGGATGCCGACACCGCAAAGGGCAGCTGCTGCGCGACTGAAACTCTTTGGGTGCTGCGGACCTGGAGGCCGATGTACGCCATAAAGAGCAGGCAGATCAGCGCCAGGGACCAGAACAGCGCCGGCGCGCCCAGCAGGCTCATGAGTTTGCCCAGCAGCAGCGCGGCGGATACCCCGCCGATCGCATTCAACAGCAGCACCGAGGTGCCGATCTGCACGAATTCTGCACCTTCCGAGACGTCCGCCGCCGTCGCCAGCGCCATGCCGTACATGGGCATGACCATCGCCCCGAACAGGAACACCGCCGGCAGATGCCAGGACGCGCCGGTACTGGCCGCCACGGCGCCGCAGGTAAGCGCACCGCCAAGGCAGAGATAGAGCAGTACCTTGCGCCGATCGATGCGGTCCGAGACCAGGCCGATGGGGTACTGCAACAGGGCACCCCCCAGGATGGCGGTGCTGACAAACCAGCTGACGTCACTCTGGGATCCGCCGCTGGCGCGGGCGAACACTGCACCGAGGGACCAGAAGCTGCCCACCACCAGGCCCGACAGCAGGGCGCCGGCGAAGGCGGTGCGGGAACGGCGGTAGAGCAGGCTGAAGCTGACCCGGGTCGCTTCCACCGGTGCCGGGGCCAGCTTCCTGGTCAGGCCGACCGGCACGATGGCCAGTACCATGAATACCGCGGCCAGGGTAAAGGGAGTGGCGGATTCTATCGGCCCGACGTTTATCAGGGCCTGGCCGAGGGCCATCGACAGCAACAGGATGAAGGTGTAGATCGACAGGATCCGCCCCCGGGTATGGGCTGTTGCCTGGCTGTTGAGCCAGCTCTCGATCACGGTATACAGGCCGGCGATCGCCACGCCAGTGAGAAAGCGCAACAGCAGCAGGTACTGCCAGTCGTCGAGCATCTCGACACAGAGGATCGCGCTGGTCATCACCGCGGTGAGCACCGCGAAGCTGCGGATATGCCCCACCCTGGCGATGATGGCGGGTACCCCGATGCAGCCGACGATAAAGCCGAGGAAATAACAGGAGGCGCTGATACCGATCATGAAATCCGACAGGCCGTTGGCACTGGCCCGCAGGGGCAGCAGGGTGAGCTGCATGCCATGGGCGATGAGCAGCAACGCAGTCGACATCAGCAGCGAGGTGACAGTGGCCAGGGCTCTCATGGGATTGGGGACACCCCGGGTCGGTCAGGGAAAGGGCAAGCATACGGTATTTTTACCGGCGGGCAACTCCCGCGGCGAATCTCGATGCGATGCGCAGCAACACTATCCGCCAGGTTGCTCCGCCTCGGCTTCAGGCGGGATCAAACTCGACATGAAGATTGTCGAGACCGCGGATAATGAATGACGGTTCAAACGGGTAGTTGCGCGCGCCATGCTTGCCGTGGTGTTGTTCTGAGATGCGAATGTCGGACGTTTTATCCAACATGACAGTCAGCAGGGTTTTCACCTCGGCGCGTGCCAGTGGCGCGCCCGCGCAGGTATGCACGCCGCGGCCGAAGGCCAGGTGTTCGCGAATACCGGGGCGGTTGAGTTTGAACTCGTTGGCGTCGTCGCCCCAGCGCGCCGGATCGCGATTCACGCCGGCGATGCCCAACATCACTTGCGTGCCAGCGGGCACAGGGCGGCCGCCGATGCTGGTGTCGCGTATTGCAAGACGATGTGTCGCCTTGGTCGAGCCCTCCAGCCGAAGTACCTCTTCAATCACAGCGGGTAGCAGTTCCCGGTCTTCGCGAATCCGCTGCTGCAATCCCGGTACGTCGCAGATGTAGCGAATGGCATTGCCCAGTAATTTGGCGCTGGTATCCTGGCCGGCAACAAACATAAATGTGGATAGGCTGATCAGGTCAGCAATGTCGGGTTTCGATCCGTCCGGATAAGACGCCGTGGCCAGTTCCGATAACAGATCATCGCGAGGATTCCTGGCGCGCTCTTCGAGCAGCTCCGCCATGAAACCAGCAATAAAGTAGACGGCATCCATGGCTGTCGGGTTTTCGCTGTTCTCGATACTGCCGACAGTCTGCCCCCCGGCAATCCGCTCTTCGAACAGGACTCTATCTTCCGGCGGCACGCCAAGCAGGTCGGCGATGACCAGTGTGACGTAGCGGGTGGCCACATCACCCATGAGTTCACACCTGCCATTGGCAACAATGCGATCCACCAGCTCTTCCGCGTACTCCTGCATAAAGGCTTCATTGTCCTTGATACGACGGGGGGTAAACATGCGGCTTATCAGCGAGCGCACGTCACGGTGCCGCTTGCCGTCGTGGCAGACCACCAGTTCGTGGCCAACAAATTTGTCCCTGTTGGCTTCGATCTGGTCCGAGATGTCGCTGCCTGCGGGGGTGAAGGGGAGAGGAGTACCCGAACCCGCCAGGGCATTTATAGCAGACCAGTCTTTCGTGTTCAGGGACACCTCAAGGTATTCCTTGAAGCCGTTAATGAGCAGAGCATCCCGTGTTTCCAGTTGACAGACAGGGCCGCACGCGCGCATTTCCTCGAAATATCCGTAGGGATCCAGCAGAACTGTCGGGTCTGTGAAGTAATCGCGTTCCTTTGTGCCTGTGGTACTCATCGATGTGCCTCCTGAGCGGACTCATCTGGCGGTGAAATCATTTCGCATTTAATGATATACTGTGTATCATATATGAAGTGCGGATATAAATCAATCGCTCCCAGTGAATTGCCATTTATCCAGGTAATTACTGGATTTTAGCCACGGCTATACGTTCAGTCTATTTCAATGCATACTGAACGCTGACCCACCAGAATACATTAAACGGTCTACATTGAATCAATAAAAGGTGGTATCAAAACGAAATGAACCGCTCGAAAACACGGCTGACCCGCTCGCGCCCGGCACTGCGCCAGGCCCTGCTGGGTTTGCTGGAGAAAGAACCCTTCGAACAAATCACCGTAAGGGCAATCGCAGCGCATGCAAAAATCGGCTATGCCACTTTTTTCCGCCACTATCCAGACAAGGAGGCGCTGCTGCATGACCTGGCGTCCGACGAAATTCGTCGCCTGCTGACCATGACCCTCCCCATTTTTTACACCGTGGACACTCACGCTGCCACCAGCGCCTTGTGTGCGTACGTCTGGGAGCATCGGGTAATCTGGAAGGTTCTACTTGGGGGTGGTGCTTCGGCGGTACTGAAAGAGGCGTATCTAACCCAGGCGTTAATTCTTGTCGAGGAATCCAGGGAAAGTCGCTCCTGGTTACCCCATGAGCTTGGCGTGACGTTCGCCGTCAGCGCGCTAATAGAAATTCTGGGCTGGTGGCTGAAACAGGAATCTCCCCCTTCAGTTCAATATATGGCGGAGGTTGTGAATAAATTGGCGATAGAATCGATTCTGAATCAGGGGTGATACGGCTTGCTTACCCGCGGGCAGCCCCCGGCGCCTGGAAATCATAGGCCGCACTGATCGCCGCCCAGGCCTCCTCGGCTGTCTCCACGAACTCAAAAATATCCAGGTCCTCCTCGCTGATCACGCCCTCGTCCACGAGGGCGTTGAAATCGATGATACGGCGCCAGTAACTGGACCCCATCAGCAGTACGGGCACCCGGTGGATTTTGCCGGTCTGGATCAGGGTCAGGGTTTCGAACAGCTCGTCCAGGGTGCCAAAACCACCGGGACATGCCACCAGCGCCCTGGCCCGCTTGAGGAAGTGCATCTTGCGGATCGCGAAGTAGTGGAACTGAAAGCACAGTTCCGGGCTTATGTAGGGATTGGGGCGCTGCTCGAAGGGCAGCACGATATTGAGGCCGATACTCTTGCCGCCCGCGTCCGCGGCGCCGCGGTTGGCCGCCTCCATGATTCCCGGTCCGCCCCCGGTGATTACCACCAGGTCACAGCTGTTCGAGGACAGGGTGGCGCGGGTTATCAGTTCTCCCAGCTTGCGGGCCTCGTCGTAGTACCGGCTGTTGGCCGCCACCCGCCTGGCAATGGCGAGCTTGCGTTGCAACAGGCTGTCGCCCGGGGCGGCCTGCGCCGCCGACTGGGCCTGCTGCAGCAACTCGGCCGCGACCTGCGGCTCGGGTGTGCGGGCGCTGCCGAACACAACCACGGTGGAGGTGATGCCCTCGTCCGCCTGCACCAGCTCAGGCTTGAGCAGTTCCAACTGCAGGCGCACGGGGCGCAACTCCTCCCGCAGCAGGAAGTCGGTGTCGGTGTACGCCAGGCG
>CAYTDW010000029.1:0-11814 GCA_964436585.1 uncultured Halioglobus sp.
CACGTCCAACCCGCTGCACGGCGAACGGCGTGCGGGGACGGTTGGCCCGGCGCTGCCTGATGTCGAGGTGCGGGTTGTGGGCGGCGATGGGGGGATCCTGCCCGCGGGCGAGGCGGGGGATTTACAGGTGCGGGGGCCCAACGTGCTCAGGGGTTACTGGCGGATGCCGCAAAAGACCCTTGAGGATTTCACCAGCGACGGTTTTTTCAATACCGGCGACAAGGCAAGCATCTCGCCGGATGGCTATGTGTCCATTGTCGGGCGGGCCAGGGACATGATTATCTGTGGTGGCCTCAACGTATACCCGAAGGAGATCGAGCTGCTACTTGACAGCATCGAGGGTGTCGGGGAAACAGCGGTTATCGGTGTACCCCACCGCGACTTTGGCGAGGCGGTGGTGGCGGTGATCGTACCGGCCGGCAAGTCTGGGCTGGACGAGCGGGGGATTGTCGCGTTCTGCAAATCCCGGCTGGCCAATTTCAAGGTGCCCAAGCGGGTGTTTTTCCAGGACGAATTGCCGCGCAACGCCATGGGCAAGGTGCAGAAGAACCTGCTGCGCGAACGCTACGCCGACAGTTTTGCCTGATGCGACCTGCCGGCCGAGCGCAACTGGACTCGCTGTATTTTGACTATCCGGATTTTCCGTTCAGGAGGCCGCCGGAGCTCGATGGCGGCACGGCGCAACACCCGGTCATCATCGCCGGGGCCGGCCCGGTCGGACTTGTCGCCGCCATTGCCCTGGCGCAGTACGGCATCGCCTCGGTGCTGTTGGAGCGCAGGAACACCGTCAATGACGGCAGCCGCGCCATCTGTGTCTCGCGCTACAGTTTCGAGACCCTGCAGCAGCTGGGAGCGGTTGCGCCCTTTCTGGTCAAGGGCCTGGGCTGGACCAAAGGTCGCTGCTACTACCGCGACCAGCTGATTTACCAGCTGGAGATGCCGCACAGCGAGCAGGAGCGCTTCCTGCCGATGTACAATATCCAGCAGCAGTTCATAGAACAGTACCTCATCGACAAGGCAGGCGAGTACCCTGGCCTGATCGACTTGCGCTGGCAGTCCGAAGTGCTCGATGTGCAAATGAGCGCAGATGGCGTCGGTCTGGAAATCGGCACTCCGCAAGGACAGTACACCCTGCGGGGCAAATACCTGCTGGCGGCGGACGGGGCGCGCAGCAACATTCGCGATCTGTTGGGCCTGCGCCTCAGTGGTGAAAACCTGCCCGGCAATTATGTGATTGCCGATGTGCGCATGCAGCATGATTTTCCCACCGAGCGCCGCTCGTTCTTTGAGTCCTCCGGCAACCCCGAAGCCACGGTACTGGTGCACCGTCAACCGGATAACATCTGGCGGGTGGACTGGCAGATCACGCCGCAGGATGACCCCGAGGAGGCCGTGCGGGAAGCCAACGTGCGCGAACGTGTGCAGGCGATCCTGCGGATGATCGGACACGAGGGTGAATGGGAGCTGGAATGGTGGAGTATCTATACCGCCAACACCCTGTGCCTGGAGGATTACCGTCACGGGCGCGTACTCTTTATCGGGGACTCCGCCCATATCGTGCCTATCTTTGGCGTGCGCGGTCTCAACAACGGGATCGCCGATGCGGTGAACGCAGCCTGGAAGCTGGCCTACGTGCTGAAAGGGCGAGCCCCCGAGGCCTTGCTGGGCAGCTATTCGCCCGAGCGCCGCGGCGCCACCCTGGATGTCTTCCGCAACGCCGGCAAGAGTTCGCGCTTTATGACGCCGCCCACCCGCGGTTATGCGCTGCTGCGCAAGGCGGTGCTGGAACTCGCCCTCACCGAGGAATTTACCCGTCCCTTTGCCGACCCGCGCCAGGTGCAGCCCTATACTTACGGTGACAGCCCATTGACCACCGCGGACGAGGGTGGCGGCAAGTTCACTGCCGGCCCGGCCCCCGGCGCTGCCTTGCCCAACTGCCAGCTGGCCGAGGACGACTACCTGCTGGATCATCTGGGACCGGGCTTCGCGCTGTTGTTTTTCAGCGCGAGGTCCGACCCTCCACCGGAGCTGACACAGTTACTTGCCGCTCTTTTGGGGATTGACCCGCAAATCACCCTGCTGCGGATTAGCGGCGCGCCCGGTCCGGCGGCCGGGCAGGACGTCCTGGTCGATATGTCTGGCAATATCGGCGCGACGTTTGACGGGGCTGACGGCACGGTCTACCTGGTGCGACCCGATCGGCATGTGGCGGGGCGCTGGAAGTCGCTCGACGCCGGGCGGGTAAGCAGCGCGATGCAACGGGCGTTGGGAGAAGCTACAGGATGAAAAAATTGCTGGAGTTTAATGAACTGGAAGAGGCGTACGACCTGGTCGCGCGGGCGATCGACGAGGTGGGGGTGCATGGCGAGTCGCTGTTCCTGAGCAAGCTTGCCATGACCCTCGCACACCGTGTCGGCGACATGGAATCAGTCAGGGACGCCATTCGCATCGCCGTCGGCAGAGGCGTAGACCTGCTTCCCCTCGAAAAAAGTCATCCGCACCCGGGTGTCGCTGATGCGGCTCGGGGTAATCTCAAATAGATTGTCCTCAAGCACAATGAAATCCGCGGACTTGCCCACCGCGAGGGACCCGCAGTCTGTCCCCTCATCCGCTGGCGGCCTCGTATTGTAAGGCTATCTGCTTCCTGTGGGCGATCAGCGGAATGAGTATCAGCAGGTAGGAGAGCAGGAACAGGCCGATGCCGGCGTTGATCACCCGCGAGTAGTCGCCCTCTCCCAGCAGGGAGGCGGCGAAGGCGGGGCCAACCGCCAGGCCCAGCATCTGCGCGGCGACGGCGTACACGACGACCCGGCCGTGGCGGTCGAAGCTGGCCATGCCCGCCAGCAGAAAGGGGTGGCTCATATTCCAGGCGAAGTTATATACGCAGACCGTCACCGCGTAGACCAGCGCAGTGAATTGGCCGTACAGGTACACCAACACCAACGCGCCGCCAAGGATACCAATGCCCAGCGGTATGATGCGCCCGAAACGCCTGCCCGCCATGGCCGCCACGAAGGCGCCGCCTATCCCCAGGAACTGGGACAGCATCAGGCCATTGGCGACCCCCTGTTCGCTCACCCCGCCGTTTACGCCGATGAGGAACAGGTAGGCCCAGATCACACCCTGGGCGAAGAAGTAGGTAAACATGGCAGCGATGGCGAACAGGCGAAAGATGCCGGCCAGGTCCACCGCGTCTTCCTCCACCTGCAGATGCTCCTCACCGGAATCCGGCATATATGGCAGGCAGGCCCAGCCGCTGGCGGCGAACAGGGCGAAAAAGGTGATCAGCCCGGTCATGCCTACCGTGTCCAGTACCGTGGGCAGCGCCCACAGCCCAAGGGCCCCGTAGGTCAGGACACCCATGATCAGGTAGCCGAAGTTGCGATCGGGCAGGCGGGTGATGCCGATGATGGTGAAGGAGAGCGAGATCAGGCCGCCGGCCCCGATACCGGCCAGGAATCGCAGAAAACTGAAGGCGATGACATCCCTGGTAAGCAGGGACAGCAGGTTACCCAGGGCGAAGATCACAATGGAGTAGCGCAGGATCCGCAGCCAGCTCAGCCTGTGTCCCCCCAGGGCCATTGTCAGCGTCGTCAATGCGATGCCCCAGACTTCGGCGGAGGCGGTGTAGCCCGCCTGCTGCTCGCTGAAGCCGTACAGCTGCACCAGCCCCTGGATGAAGCCGGGCTGGACGATAAAGACGGCGGCGCCGATCACTCCCAGGTAAATGGCGGCGAAGAGGGAGTGGGGACTGTTGACGTCCACCTTGCGGTAATCAGGGCCTGGATCGATGCCGGAATGGGGGCTGGAAAGTGTGCTCATCTGCGGCTCCGCGGGTTATTATTCCGCCCATTATGTCCCGGGCGGGTGCTGCCCGCCATCGGCCGAAAGTATGACCCGAATCGCCCCCAGTGAAAATCATCCCACGCAGTTTCAGCGTGAAAGCCTGGACCTCATAAATAGCCTGGTAGCGCTGAGTTCCTCGGGGTTTTACCTGGTGGGTGCCGACATGCAGCATCGCGGCGTGGTGCTGCGCAATATCGAGGCGGCGGCCGAGCGCAATTACCAGCGCCGCTACCAGGCACTCGATCCGCTGAGTCCCGCGCGCTTTGCCGGCACCGATACGCGGGTTGCCTGTATCGACGAACAACTCTGTGAGGCCGAGTTGCTGGCCTGCGAGTACTACCGCAAGTTCATGCAACCGCTGGCGCATCGCCATGTGGCGGACATGTTCTTTCGCCGCGACGATGACATCATTGCCGTGCTCACCATGATCAGGGCGGCTGAGCTGGGCGCATTCACCGCGGCTGAACTGGCGCTGCTGCGCCAGTTGCAGCCCTTTCTGGAAATAGCGCTGAACGCGGTCTACCTGCCCAGGCGCTATCGCCAGCGCGACAGCGTGCAGCGGCGCTACCAACTGACCGACCGGGAGTTGGACGTGGTGGAGCTGATTGTCGCGGGGGCCAGCAACAAGTACATCGCCAGCCAGCTCAAACTCAGCCTCGCTACGGTTAAAACCCATTTGCAGCACGTTTTCCACAAGCTGCAGGTTTCCTCCCGCACCGGTGTCAGCGCCATCGTGCTGGGGGCACTCGACGCCTGACGCCGCATCATCCTTTTGGCTGATGGAATCTGGCCTGACGATGTACTAACCTTTGCCGCTGTTGTTCATGCGGGAGAATGTGGGAATGCTGGGAGATATCGCAGGTAAGGTAGCCATCGTCACCGGCGCCGGCCAGGGCATTGGCCAGGGCATAGCCCGGGTCTTTGCCGCCGCGGGGGCGGCGGTCGTCGTCGCCACCCGCTCCGCCGGCAATGGCCAGGACACGGTGGACGCTATTGTCGGCGATGGCGGCAAGGCGATCCTCATCCAGTGCGACGTGGGCCGGCGCGGCGAAGTCGAGCGCGTCGTGGCGCAGACAATCGCGGCGTACGGGCGGGTCGACATCGCCGTGCACAACGCGGCCATCTACCCCCTGCACACGGTGGAGGAACTCACCGATGAGGTGATGGACCAGACCCTGGCGGTGAATATGAAGGCCGCCGTCTGGCTGACCCAGGCCTGTGTGCCGCACTTTCGCCGGCAGGGCGGCGGTCGCCTGATCTTCACCTCGTCCGTCACCGGGCCGCGGGTCGCCATGCCGGGAACCTCACACTACGCCATGTCCAAGGGCGGCATGAATGGCTTCATCCGCACCGCCGCCCTGGAATACGCGCGGGAAAATATCACCGTGAACGGCGTGGAGCCGGGTTATATCCTGACCCAGGCCATGTCGGCGCTGGGGGACGAGGAGCAGCTTAACGCCATGGCCAACTGTATACCCGTGGGATACCTCGGCAAGCCCGAAGATATCGCCAACACCATGCTGTTCCTGGCGTCCGATGAGGCGAGCTATATCACCGGCCAGACCATCGTCGTGGACGGGGGTTCCACGCTGCCGGAAAGCCAGGTGGTAATGGATGGGTTCTATCCTTAGGATAAGAGCAGGTCGCACCGAGGCCGCTGCCGGCGCGATACGATAACCAACGTGAAAGTTTGTTGCGGGAGCAGCAACTGGACATTTCAACCGAAGAGGGTAAGACCATGAAAAATCATCACCACCCGTCGCAAAAGCGCTGTTTGAGCGTGCTGGTTGGACTGGTCGCCGCCGGGCTGAGCGCCCTGTCGGCCGCGGCACAGCTGGAGGAAGTCGTGGTTACCGCGCAAAAGCGTGAGCAGAGCATGCAGGATGTCGGCATCTCCGTGACCGCCTTCACCGGCAACCAGATCAGGGAGCTGGGTTTTACCAAGAGCACCGATATCGTCACCATGACTCCCGGATTGAACTATACGACGCCCCAGGCCGAAGGCAGCCAGATCAACTTCTTCCTGCGCGGCGTGGGTCTCAACGATTTCACCGACTCCAACGAGAACCCGGTGGCCGTCTACGTCGATGACGTGTACCGCGGCGCCATGGGCGGTCTCTCCTTTCAATTATTCGACATAGACCGGGTGGAGGTGTTGCGTGGACCACAGGGCACCCTGTACGGGCGCAATACCACCGGCGGTCTCGTCAGCTTTGTGAGCGTGCGCCCCTCCGAAGAACTGGACGGCTATGCCCAGGTGACCGGCGGGGAAAACAGCCAGTTCGGGTTTGAGGGTGCAGTCGGGGGCCCCATTACCGACAGCTTGCTCGGGCGATTGTCGGTTTCGACCGACCAGTACGATCCCTACGTGAATAACCGCATTGGTCAGGATTACAACGAACTCGACTCGCAGGCCGCCCGCGGGCAGCTCAAGTGGCTGCTCAGCGACAGGATCGACGTGCTGCTCTCGGGCAATTATTCCAAGAATGAAGCCAATGTCGGCGCCTGGCAGCACCAGTCCACCAAGTTCGGCGCCGACGGTGTCACCCCCACCGCATTGCCGCGTGATGAAGACTTCTGGGGCACCTGTCCGGGCTGCGACGTCTTCGGGTACGCCGATACCGACGGCGATCCCTGGGCCGGTGATTACGACCGCAGCGGCGAGGTGTATGTCAAATCCGATGGCGGCGCGGCCACTGTAAACTGGCAACTGTCCGATGACATGGCGTTTACCTCAATCACCGCCTACCAGGAAGTGGAGCGTAACCAGGAGGAGGATACGGACGCGGGCCCGGTGCCCCTGGCGCCCAGCTTTCCCGCAACCACCGAACAGTTCACCCAGGAGTTCCGCCTCAACGGCAGCCAGGGAGACAGGGCGCACTGGACGGCGGGTCTTTACTATTACGACAACGACGTTCAAGCCACTTATACCCTGGATGCCCTGGGCCTGGATTACGTCTTCCTCGACACCGACATGAAACAGACTACTGAGTCATGGGCGGTCTTCGGCCAGTATGAATACGAGTTCAATGCGCAGTGGGGACTTATCGCCGGCCTGCGCTACACCACCGAGGAAAAGGAGATCAACTACCAGGGCTATGACCTGTCGGGCATCTTTGTCGCGGAGACGGAGGCCGGTAATATTCCGCTGACAGCCACCAGGCCCACACCCTCGAGCACGTTTATCTACTCAAAGGCTACCGTTGGCAGCCAGGCTGAGCAGAAGGACGATCCCATCACCGGAAAACTGGAGCTGGATTACAAGCCGACAGAGGATCTGCTGTTGTATACCAGCTATTCCCGCGGCAGCAAGTCGGCGGGCTTCAATACCGGCTTTCTCGACGAGACCGGCATCTTCGCCAGCAACAGCGCCGCCACCGTGCCCTTCGGCGAGGAGACCCTGGACGCCTACGAAGTCGGCTTCAAATCGACCGTGGCGGATAGCAGCGTCCGCCTGAACGGCGCCATGTTCTACTACGATTACAGCGACGTGCAGACCTTCCGTTTCGAGTTGCTGAACCAGATTATCTTCAACACCGACGCCGAGTACTGGGGCGGCGAACTGGAACTGGTCATGGCACCCATCGATGGGCTCGACCTGATGGCAGGCGCCGCCTACCTGGACACCACTGTGGAGAATGTACCCGATTACACCGGGGTGGGCCGGGACCGCACCGCCGTATCGGCGCCGGACTGGTCGGTCAACGCCGCTGCCCGCTACGAGTGGGGCATGTTTGAGGGCACCATGGCAGGTGTCGTCAGCTACAGCTACCAGGGCGAAACCTATTTTGATATCCAGAACCAGGACACGGCGCGGGAGGAGGGCTACAGCGTGACCAATGTCCGGCTTGAGTGGAGCAGCCCGGAGCAGCAGTACACCCTGACCGCTTTCGTGGACAACGTGTTTGACGAGGAGTACCTGGTGTATACCTTTGACTTCACCAGTTCTTTTGGCCTGAACCAGCAGGCCTACGGCAAGCCGCGCTGGGCCGGCGTGACTGCCCGCTACAGCTTCTGAGATGCCGGCGGTTGAATCACAGGTGAGCGATCTGCTGGCCCGCCGCTTCCGGGTGCTGGGTCGCCACTCCCCGCTGTTCTACGAGGAGCCACTGCACCTGGTGCGCGGCGAGGGCGTGTGGCTGTGGGATGCCAGCGGGCGCCGCTATCTCGACGTCTACAACAATGTGCCCTGTGTGGGACACTGCCACCCGACAGTGGTGGAGGCGATTACCCGGCAGGTTGCCACGCTGAATATCCACACACGCTACTTGCACAGCAATATTGTCGAGTATGCTGAGCGCCTCACGGCCAAATTCGATGCATCCCTGAGTAGGGTGATGCTCACCTGTACTGGCAGTGAGGCCAACGAGATCGCCCTGCGCATGGCGCGGCATTGCACCGGCGGGCAGGGGATCATCGTCACGGATTTCGCCTACCACGGCAATACCGAGGCGGTCGCCGAATTGGGTACCGGGTTTATGCCGGAGGCGCAAGCCACGCGCCGGGTGCGCAGCTTCCCCATACCCGATTCCTACAACGGGCCGCAGGGCGTCGCACCCGATCAGCTGGCGGACTATTATGCCGACGCGGTGAAAAGCGCCATCGATGCCTTTGCGGCGGACGGTGTCGGGTTCGCCGGGCTGCTGATCTGCCCCGACTTCGCCAACGAGGGGCTGGTGAATGTGCCCGAGGGTTTCCTGGCCAAGGCGCTGGCCCATGTGCGCGCCGCCGGCGGCCTGTTTATCGCGGATGAAGTACAGGGCGGCTTTGGCCGCACCGGCAGGCACTGGTGGTCCCACCAGGGCTATTGCGAGGTCCCGGATATCGTGAGCCTGGGCAAGCCCATGGGCAACGGGCTACCCATCGCCGGGGTGGTGGCGCGGGCCGACCTGGCTGATCGGTTCGGCGAGTGGGCGATGTATTTCAATACCTTTGGCGGCAATCCCGTCTCCTGCGCGGCGGCCCTTGCCGTGCTGGATGTGCTGGAGCAGGAGAAGCTGCTGCAAAACGCGGTGGACACCGGGGCCTATGTGGCCAGCGGTCTGCGCAAGCTGCAGGCCAGGCATTCGCTGATAGGGGATGTCCGTGACAAGGGCCTGTTTTTTGCTGTTGAACTCGTCCTGGATCGCGCCAGCAAAGCGCCGGCCACCCAGGAGACCGCGCGCCTGGTGAATGCCATGCGACAGAGTGGGGTATTGATCAGCCGCATCGGCCGCCACGACAATATTTTGAAGATGCGACCGCCCATGCCGTTCCACCGGGAGCATGCCGACCTGTTGCTCGCAACCCTGGGCGACTGCCTGGACACGCTGTGAGGAGCAGGTTGTGAGCGACTTCTACTCGCTGGATAACCAGGGGCAGGCCGAGTGCATGCGGGCTCTCGCTGAGATCGCATTGACCCACTGGAATATTGCAGCCCGGCAGCTTGAGCTTATCAAGTACCGGGAGAACGCCGTGTTCAGTGCAACTGCCACCAATGGCGAGCGCTACGCTGTACGCATTCACCGGGCGGCGTATCACACCGATGCCGAGTTGCGCTCCGAGCTGCAGTGGATGACCGCACTGGCGAACTATGGCGTCAGGGTTCCCACCCTGGTGCCCACCAGCGCCGGCGCCCCCTTTGCGGTGGTGAGCGGCGGCGGCGTACCCGAGCCGCGCCAGATCGACATTTTTGAGTGGGTCCACGGCCGGCAATTGGGCTCTGCCGAGGTTGGCGTTGCCGATACCGAATCCGTGGGCAAAACCTATCACACCATCGGCGCGCTGGCCGCACAGCTGCATAACCAGGCCACCCCCTGGAGGCTGCCCGAGGGTTTTACCCGGCACGCCTGGGACACCCGGGGACTGGTCGGCCCGGAGCCATTCTGGGGTCCATTCTGGGAGCTGGCCGCCTTGTCCGAACAGCAGCGCAGCCTGCTTGTCGCGGCCCGGGACCGTGTCTACGCCGATCTGGAGGCCTATTCCGCCGATCCCGAAAACGCCGACCGTTACAGCCTGATCCATGCCGACTTTGTGTCGGAAAACCTGATGGTGGATGGCGATACCGTTCGCCTTATCGACTTCGACGATGCCGGCTTCGGCTGGCATTTGTTCGAACTGGCCACAGCCTTGTACTTTGAAACCGAGGCACCCTACTACCAGCAAGCGTATCGCTCGCTGGTGGCCGGTTACCGGGAGCACCGTGCGCTCCCCGATGCGCAATTGGAATATCTTCCGCTGTTTATGCTGGCGCGCAGTTTTACCTACATCGGTTGGGTGCATACCCGCTTCGAGACTGAAACCGCCCGGGAGATGACCCCCATGCTGGTCGACAAAGCCTGCAAGCTGGCCAGGGATTACCTCCGATGCTGACCGTATCTCGCCCTGGACATTAACGGCCCGCCCGATTTATCCGCCGGCAAAATTCCCGAGGATCCATAGCACCATGGCGAAAAAACTCAAGCTCACAGTAGCCCAGATGGTGGCCGATGCCCGCGGCCGTATCGAGGAAATCGAAGCTGCCGATGCCATTGCCCTGCTGGGCGATCCGCAGGTCGTCATCGTCGATATCCGGGATGTACGGGAACGCCAGCGCGGCGGTTTTATCCCCGGCAGCTTCCACTGCCCGCGGGGAATGGCGGAATTCTGGGTGGACCCGCAAAGCCCCTATTACAAGGACATCTTTGGCAGGGACGCGAAGTTTATATTCCATTGCGCCTCGGGCTGGCGTTCCGCGATCACCGTCGACACACTGCAGCGCATGGGCTTCGATAATATCGCCCACATCAGGGACGGGTTTACCTCCTGGCAGGCAGCGGGCGGGCCGGTTGAGCGCATCGAACAGGACCGGCCAACAACGGCCAGCTAATCAGGCGCCCTCATAAATTGATGACGATCTCGCCGCCTGCCCGGGCCGCCCGGGACTGGCACAAAATGATGGCCTGCTGCCGCTGTGCCTTTGACAGCACGTGATCCCGGTGCTCCACCTCTCCCGCCAGCAGTTCGCATTTGCAGACCCCGCACAGTCCATCCGAGCATTTCAGATCAACCGCAATGCCGGCGGCAATCAAAGCCTGGGCGGCACTGAGGTCTGCCGGCACCGTAACCTCCCTTGCGGACCGGGCGAGCCTGAGCAGGAATTCGTGGTTTTCGTAGTCCGGCGTCTGGGGTACTGAAAAATATTCACGGTGCAGGGCTGCCTCAGGCCAGCCCTGCTGCAGCGCCGTATCGATGACCGCCGTCATGTAGCGATTGGGTCCGCAGGTGTAGCAGTGGTCTCCGGCTTGATAGCCGGCAAGAATGCTGTCCAGGTCAGCGCGGGTCTCCTCGGCGGACACATGCAGCTTGACGTGCTGTGCCCAGGGTGCGGCGGCGATATCCGCGAGAAAACCTGCGGTTGCACGCGAGCTGCAGGAGTAGTGCAGGGTAAATTCGGCGCCTATGGTGTGCAGGCGATGGGCCATCGCCAGCAGAGGTGTTATGCCGATGCCGCCGCCCAGCAACAGGGTTTTACGGGCGGACTCGTTGAGGGGGAAATGGTTGATGGGGCGCGATACGAACACCTTGCGCCCCTCACTGAAGATCTGGTGCAGCAGGCGGGACCCGCCCCGGCCACTGTCCTCCCGCAGCACGCCAATCTGGTAGACGCTGTGGTCCGCGGGGTTCCCGCACAGGCTGTACTGGCGCACATACTCGGGCGCCACCACCACATCGATGTGCGCGCCGGCATCGAAGGGAGGCAGAGGGCTGCCATCCGCAGAGCGGAACTCATATTTGCAGACCCGCTCGTTCATCCGCTCGACCCGCGCAAGCTCAAGGCGGAGTACCGGCGCATCCCCTGCTGGTACCTGGTATTCATGGGCGAGGTGTTGCGTTTCGCCGGCGTCGAGGCGCCGCTGGTATTCATCGGGGCCGATCAGTTGTTGGTAGGCCTGGATGCCCGCCTCCCGGTCCAACTGGAAGGGGAAAGGGTAGGGGTGAGGTGCGAGA
>CAYTDW010000030.1:0-11689 GCA_964436585.1 uncultured Halioglobus sp.
CCAGCTTATCCAGCACCTTTTCCACGGTATTGCCGCGAATCATCGCCGCGAGGCCGGAGCGGGCCGAGTTTCCCACCACCACGAGACCGGCATTGAGATTCCTGGCACTGTTGACGATCACGTCCTCTGGCTCACCCAGCTGGATGTGGATCCTGTCGCTGCTGACCCCACAGTACTTCATCAGGGCATTGCGGTCGGGGGTTTCCTGCAAACTCTGGAAGGCATTGATGAAGTGAACCTCCGCATTTTGGTCCTCGACCACTTTCTGACTGAATTCAACGATGTGGCGATTGAGCGTGGCATAGTCGTCGCGGCCATTGCGCAGATCGATGGCGGCAAGCACCTTGCGCAACTCACCCGAAGAGCCCTCCTTCACCAGCAGGACCGGGCACAGGCAATCCCTGATCAGGGTCCAGTCAGAAGTCCTGTTCAGCACGCGCTGCCCTGCTGAATGGCGGAAGGATGACTTTAATACCACATCGGCGCCATTACGCACGGACGCCCTGACCACGGCCTGGTACCAATCCTTGTCCCACTCCACTTCAGTCGTGGCCTGGATACCTCTGGCCTGCAGCGGCGCCGTGATATTGTCCAACACCGCCTTTTGCTCTGCCAGCAGGGACCGGATTCGCGCGGGCTTCTCCTCGCCCCTGGGGATATCGGAGTAAATGCAGGCAAAAATATGCAGCTTCGCCGAGACAGCACCGGCTATCGCCACGGCCCTGTCAAACGCGGGCTGGGTCTCCCTGGTGGGATCGTAAACTACGAGTACATTTGTGAATTCCATAAACTCTAAACCTCTCGGGTAGTTAACTCTGGGGCCAGTTATAACTAAAGAAGTTAGAATGCACATTCTAAAAAGTACTGGATTTGTGCCCGGATCGGATCTACCCGACTGCATTCACCCGGTCCGGCGCTTTTTTATCCCCAACCCTTCGCCTAAACTGGGCGCCCGATTGCTCCCGGGTGGGAAACTT
The DNA here is from genome assembly GCA_964436585.1 of uncultured Halioglobus sp. GTDB lineage: Bacteria > Pseudomonadota > Gammaproteobacteria > Pseudomonadales > Halieaceae > JARRPM01. The sequence continues at coordinate 978 of CAYTDW010000030.1, forward strand.
ATGATGGACGATAAAGACACAGCAGGCGCGGCCAAAGCCTCGGATAGTAACGCTGCCGGGGGCGACGAACTGGTCGCCTTTGCCGACTGTGAACTGATCGGAATTAACAATGCGATGATGCTGGTGATCAACCGGCGCAACGGCAACCAGCTGGTCATGGCGCCCCAGGTGGTCGAGGGCCTGAAGACCTGTACCAACTTCGACACCCTGGCAGGACACGCGGCACACCTGGTGAGGACCCGCCCGGAGCTCAATGGCAACCAGCAGATGGCTGCCTCCGTGCTGGACAACCTCAGGGCTGCGGGCATGCTGCTGCGGGCCGGGGAGATCTGCGCCAGGCTGGCGCAACCGGCGCCGCGGCAACTGCCACCCACCCGGGTCTTTATCACTACCTGCGACCGCCCCGAGGCGGTGGAGCGCCTGCTGGAATCCATGCTGCGCAACGGCCAGCTGAGCCGCCACGACGCGCTTTTCCTGGTGGACGACTCCCGGGTCCAGGCCAATCGCGACGCCAACTGCGAGGCAGTGGCGCGATTCAACCTGCGCAGCCCCAGGGAAATGTTTTACCTGGGGGCGGAGGCCCAGCAGGAACTGATGTCCGGCCTGGCGCAAGCGCTGCCCGCACACGCCGCCGGGGTTCGCTTCCTGCTCGACCCCGGGCTGTGGCAGGGCAAGAAGACCTATGGGCGCTCCCGCAACCTGTGCCTGTTGTTGTCGGTGGGCTATCGCGCCCTGGTAATGGACGACGACATCCTATGCCAGGCCATCCTGCCGCCACTGGCGGACACGGGCGTCGGTATCGGTAGCGGCGGCATGCGCAAGGCGGCATTCTACGGCAGCGAGCAGGCCCTGTTGGCTGCCGGCGAACCCGCCGGCTTCGACCCCCTGAGCGGCCACGCCAGCCTGCTGGGCAGCAACCTGGGGCACGCCCTGCAAACCGTCAACAGCGGACCGCTGGCCGCGGCGCAGCTGCACCAGGTCAACGCCGCGCTGGCAAACGTGCTGACGGCCGAGTCGCCGATCCTGGTCACCCAGTGCGGTTCACTCGGCGACCCGGGTACCAGCGGTGCGCACTGGGCCATGAACCTGGGTGACGACTCGGTTAAACGCCTGCTGGCGGCGCCGCAGGGGATGACGGCGGCACTGGAGAAGCGCATATGCTGGCTTGGCAGCAGCAGGCCCAATTTTTTCAAGATGCCCTTCATGTCGCAGCTCACGGGGCTGGACAACAGCCGCCTGTTACCGCCCTATTTTCCCGCATTCCGCGGTGAAGACCTGCTGTTCGGCGCCATGCTGGTTGCCATGCATCACCACAGCGTGTCCCTCGAGTACCCCTGGAGCGTCCCGCACCTGCCGCTGGAACACCGTAGTTTCAACTTGAAGGACCCGATCGCAGGTGGTGGCGGCATCGCGCTGTTTGCCCGCTACCTGACGGAGCATATCGACTACAAGGATACGACCGACCCGGAACACCACCTGCGCAGCCTGGCCCAGGATGCCCTGCGCATGGCTGCCCGCACCGACGCCGACCTGTTGCTGGACTACCGGGCAGAGCTGGCCAGGGGCCACGCAGATGCACTCTACGCCATGCAGGGGCAGTACGCGCGAACGGAACAGTTTGGTTCGCTGGAGTGGCTGGCCTATTTACAGCGGGGGATCGCCGAGGTACAGCAGGCGCTGGCTGCCAGCCAGAGTGTCACCGGTATCGCGGGCATACCGGCAAATGCTACTGAAGCGCAACTGCTGGGCGAATTCAGGGAGATGGCGCTTGGCTTTGCCGCGGCACTGGCTGGTTGGGTCGAGATACGCGAGGCCGCCTCGGTCCTGGCCGGCGAGCTGATCGGCAGCAGGAAACTCCTGCCGCGCTGACATCTTAACGTTCTCTTACCTGCATAATCAGGCTATTCTTTGCAATCGTGATATACCGGTCAGAATTTCCCTTGACCTTGCGCTGCTACCGAGGTGAACCCCCATCATGGCCCTTGCTGTTGCTGCTGTAGTTTTCGGCCTGGCGTTGCTCGTCTGGAGCGCCGACAGGTTCGTCGAGGGCTCCGCCTCGGCGGCGGGACATTACGGGATACCACCACTGCTGATAGGCATGGTGATCGTCGGATTCGGCACATCCGCGCCAGAGATGGTGGTATCGGCGCTGGCGTCCTTGCAGGGGAACCCGGGCATTGCCCTGGGCAACGCCTATGGCTCGAACATCACCAATATTTCCCTGGTACTGGGGATAGGTGCGTTGATAGCGCCGATCACGGTGCACTCCCAGGTGCTGCGTAAGGAACTGCCACTGCTCGTCCTGATTACCATCCTGGCGGCATGGCAGTTACGCGACGGCTCGGTCACCCGCCTGGAGGCCATGGTTCTGATGGGGGTATTCGCCGGTTTGATGGGCTGGACGATCTGGCAGGGCCTGCGGAATAAACGAGACGCTCTCGGCGAGGAGATGGAGCATGAACTTGAGGAGAGAGCGATGCCGCTGGGCCGCGCGCTGTTCTGGATTACCGCAGGCCTCGTACTGCTGATAGCCAGCTCCCGGATGCTCGTCTGGGGGGCCGTGGAGATTGCCCATCACTTCGGGGTCAGCGACCTCATAATCGGGCTGACCGTCATCGCGGTAGGCACCTCGCTGCCGGAACTGGCGGCCACGATAATCGCCGCCCGCAAGGGTGAGCACGATATCGCGCTGGGCAATGTGATGGGGTCGAACCTGTTTAACACCCTGGCCGTCGTGGGAATCGCCGGGTTGATTTCACCAATGAGCGTAGGCCCGGAAGTGTTGCTGCGCGATATCTCGGTGATGGCCGGCCTCACCCTGTCGCTCTTCGTCCTGGGAATCGGTCGCGACGGCAAGCTGGGGCGTATCAACCGACTGGAGGCAGGCTGCCTGGTGGCGTGCTACCTGGGCTACACCACCTACCTGGTAAAGACCGTTTTCATGTAGCAAGCGGCCTGGCCGCCCTCATGCGCCTGCAACCCGCCGCATCGCCCCCACCGTTACCCGGTGGCGCGACGCAGCAGGCTCAGGCCGGTTTCACTCGAGTTATTCGAGCTTCTCTGCGGCGGCATCCACGGCTTCAGTGGTAGCATCGGCCGCATCGGCTGCAGCATCACCAACGGCATCGGCCGCCTCAGTGGCGGCTTCGCCGGTCGCCTCGGCGGCATCGCCAATCGCGGCGCCGGCATCAGCCGCCATGGATTGCGCGCTGTCCGTGGCATCTTGCGCCGCATCTTGCATGGAATCGACTGTATCCTCAGCCACTGCCTCCGCGGACTCTACGGCTTCTACCGTGGCGTCTTCCGCCTTCTCCATGGCGGTAGCGGCCTCGTCTGCCATCGTGGAGGTCGCTTCCTTGACTGACTCCGCGGCCTTCTCAATAGACGATTCGCTGCGCTCCACCGACTCCTTGCTGCAACCGCCGACGACTGCAGCGAAGCAGCAGGCACACAAGGTGGCAACCAGTTTTCTGTAATCCATGTTCTATCTCCCTCAGGTGATTTAAATAATTTCGGTAGCGACAGTCGCCCGCACGCGATTCGGGGCATTACTGTGCAGGCCCGACTGTAGCACGATTACGACTGAAAGCATTAGCCCGGGGTACGGCCACCCGGGGTACGGCCACCCGGGGTATGGCCAATCCCGTAGAGCTGGGCTATCTTGGGGGTTCAATTATCGAAGGGGGGCACACCCATGCTGCAGGAATTCAAGAACTTTGCCATGCGTGGCAACGTGGTCGACATGGCGGTCGGTATTATCATCGGTGGCGCTTTCGGCACCATCGTCAAGAGCCTGGTCTCGGACGTGATAATGCCGCCCGTCGGTCTGTTGCTGGGTGGTGTCGATTTTTCCGACCTGTTCATAACCCTGAAGGATGGCAGTGCCGCCGGCCCCTACGCCACCCTCGCCAGCGCCCAGGAAGCCGGGGCAGTCATTATCGGCTACGGGGTTTTCATCAACGCGGTGATCAGCTTCCTGATTGTGGCCTTCGCCGTCTTCCTGCTGATCAAGAGCATCAACAAGCTGCAGAAGCAGGAACAGGCAGCGGAACCCACCACCAAGGAATGCACTTTCTGCTTCAGCAGCATTCCCGTCAAGGCGACGCGATGCCCGCACTGCACCTCCGAGTTGGGCAGCGCCTGATTGCCCGCGGCGAACGCAACGGGAAGTACAGGCGATAAACTGATCCTGGGCTGGCGCGAGTGGCTGGCCCTCCCCGCTTTCGGCATCGACTATATCAAGGCGAAGATTGACACCGGGGCGCGCACCAGCGCACTGCACGCCTTTTACCTGGAGCCCTTCGAGCGCGACGGCATACCCTGGATACGGTTCGGTATACACCCCAAACAGGGCAATTCTGCCGAGGTGGTACATTGCGAAGCCGCGGTGGCGGACCGGCGCACGGTCACCGATTCCGGCGGGCACGAGGAGGAGCGTTACGTCATCCAGACCCCGGTCAGGCTGGGGGAGCAGGTAATCGAGACGGAAATCACCCTGACCGACCGCGAAAACATGCGGTTCAGGATGTTGCTGGGCAGAACCGCCATGCGCGGCCAGTTCATGGTCGACCCGGAACGATCCTACCTCATTCGGGCACGGCCCCGGCGCAAACGCAGAAAAGCAGAAATTCCCAGCCGCTAGCGCGCGGCTGTGCCGCGGGTATCCCGCAAGGCAGGCCATCTCCACCGGCGCTCGCCGATCACTGCCTGGCGCAATTACTCGCCTGCGGCGCCGGCTTCCTTGGCCAGTCGCTCATACTCGTTGCACTGCGCCGTTGCCTCCCGGTCGGGATTCTGCATCTCCTGGCAGCTGAGCGAATGCATGCTGCGCAGGCAGGCCACCGCGGGAGCATAAAGCCCATCGCCCACCGGTACCTCCCCGACCTGGCTGCGCATGGTGGCGCACATATTATCCAGCATGGGACCCATCATTTCGCGCGCCTCAGGGGTCAGGTCCTGCTGCGCAGCCTGCTCGAGCACGCAGGTCCTGACGGTATCGCACAAGCCCTGGGCGGCGTCCGTCAGTTCATCGGCAGTGGTGTGTCCACCAAGCGCAAGCAGCAACGCCGCCGGCAACAATGTTCTGGTTGCAATCACGGTACGGGTCCTCACAGGGAGTTATTAAGGGTCCAGCTTAAACCCTATGGCGGCAAAAATCAGCTGCTGCCGGACCGACCGGCCCACAGCCGCAGCGGCTCTCAGAACAGGCCCTCCACCAGGCCCCGGTCGTTGATGCGGATACTGTTGGCCGCCGGTACCCGCGGCAGCCCCGGCATCCGCATGATGTCGCCGCAAATGACTACCAGGAATTCGGCGCCCGCCGCCAGCGCCAGCTCCCGCACCTTGACCCGGTGATCCCGCGGCGCCCCGAGCAGGGCGGGATCAGTGGAAAAGCTGTACTGGGTCTTGGCGATGCACACCGGGAAGTGGCCGCAGCCCGCCTGCTGGTATCGCTCGAACTGGTCCCGGACCGCCCTGTCCGCATCGATATCATCCGCCCCGTAAACGCTGCGCGCCACCACCCGGGCCTTATCCCATAGACCCAATCCATCATCGTACAGGGTGCGAAACTGGGCGTGGGGGCCATCGGCCAGCGCTCGCACCGCGCCGGCCAGTTCCATCGCTCCCGCGCCGCCTTCGGCCCACTGGGTACACAGGCAGGCGCGGGCGCCGCGCTGCTCGACATAGGACTTGATGACATCGATCTCGGCCTGGGTGTCCGCGCTGAAGTGATTGATCGCCACCACCAGCGGCACCCCGTACTGGCCGGTGTTGCGGATATGGCGCCCCAGGTTCTCAAGGCCGCGCTCTACCGCAGCCACATCCGGAGCGGAAAGCGCCGCTCGCTCCACCCCCCCATGCATTTTCAGCGCCCTCACCGTGGCGACGATCACCGCGGCGCTGGGCTTCAGGCCGGATTTCCGGCACTTGATATTGAAGAACTTCTCGGCACCCAGGTCGGCGCCAAAACCCGCTTCGGTCACGACATAATCCGATAGCTTGAGCGCGGTGCGGGTAGCGATGATTGAATTGCAGCCATGGGCGATATTGGCGAAGGGCCCGCCGTGGATGAACGCAGGATTGTTCTCCAGTGTCTGCACCAGGTTGGGCGCCAGGGCGTCCTTGAGCAGCACCGTCATCGCGCCGGGGGCCTCCAGCTCCGCCGCGGTGACTGCCCTGCGATCGCGGGTATAGCCAATGACGATTCGGCCCAGACGCTCCTGCAGATCCCGCAGATCCCGGGACAGGCAGAAAATCGCCATCACCTCTGAGGCCACCGTGATATCGAACCCGCTCTCCATGGGGAAACCGTTGGCAGGGCCGCCGATGCCGCTGACAATCTGGCGCAGCTGGCGGTCGTTGATGTCCACTACACGGCGCCAGCTTATCCGGCGCAGGTCCAGCCGAATCTCGTTGCTCCAGTGGATATGGTTGTCGATCATCGCCGCCAGCAGGTTGTGGGCCGCGCCGATGGCGTGCATGTCACCGGTGAAGTGCAGGTTGATATCCTCCATTGGCACCACCTGGGCATAGCCACCCCCGGCCGCGCCGCCCTTGAGCCCGAAGCACGGCCCGAGGCTGGGCTCCCGCAGGCACACGGAGGCCTTCGCTCCCAGGCGATTCATGGCGTCGACCAGGCCGATGGCTACGGTGGTCTTGCCCTCCCCGGCGGGTGTGGGACTCATCGCCGTGACCAGCACCAGCTTGCCGTCGGGCCGATCCTGCAGGCTCTCGACATAGTCGAGATTTACCTTCGCCTTGGTATGGCCATAGGGCACCAGTTGCTGCGGGGGTATACCGAGCCGGGCCCCGATTTCCACAACCGGTCGCAGGCTGGTCTCCCGGGCGATTTCAATATCGGCTTTCATCAAACGTCATCCTCATTATTATCTGCTGGGCAGTGTCAGTGATTCTTGCGCGGATGTCCCTGTCTCACAAGCGCAGGGCAGCCGAATTCCCTGATCTGGAACAAGGGTTGCGGCAATCGTATGCTGTGCCCTCAGACACAGATTGAAACGACAGGAGCACACGATGATTGCCGCCAACCGCACAGCCACCGGCCGCCAACTGGAGGAACTCAGCGCACAGGGCTACACCCTGATTCCGGGCTTTCTGTCCGCCGCTCAGCTGGAGCGTGTAAATGCGCTGTACGATGGGATGCTGGGCAGCCACCGGGGTCGCAACAATTTCGAGGGTAATCGCACCGAACGCATCTACACCCTGGTGGCGCGGCACCGTATTTTCCAGGACATCGTCGAGGACCCGCGCATTCTCGCCCTCTGCGACGCCCTGTTCCAACCCAACTACCTGCTCACCGCCAGCCAGGCCATTGTCATCAGTCCCGGCGAAACCCCACAGCCCTGGCACACGGACGACTCCTTCTATCCGCTGCCCCGGCCGCGCCCGATGATCAGCCTTTCCACCATCGTGGCGGTGGAGGATTTCACCGCCGAAAATGGGGGCACCGAGGTGATCCCGGGCAGTCATCGCTGGAATGATGAACAAGTAGCCGGCGCATATCACAGCGGTGACGCGGAAACGGACCCCGCCTATGCCCGGCGTCTCGAGGCCATGGCTTTACCGGTGCAGATGGAGGCCGGCTCCTGCCTGGTGTTTGCCGGCACCCTGCTGCACCGGGGCGGCGCCAATCACAGCGCCGGCACCCGGCGCGCATTCTCCAACCAGTATTGCCAGCCCTGGGCCAGGACCCAGGAAAATTTTTTCCTGGCGATTCCGCCGCGGGAAGTCGCCGCCATGTCGGCCACCGTGCAATCCCTGCTGGGCTACTCCATTCACCCGCCATTCATGGGCCAGGTCAGCGCTTATCACCCACTCAGGGCGTTGCGTGAGGACTTTGTGCCACCGGCGTACCGAGTGAATCCGACGGACAAGCTGTGAACTATTACCCAGAGCGCAATCTTCGATTGACCCTGGCGGCTGCGGCCGGCAGGATATCCCAGTGCCTTTGCGCACCAACCCGATATCAACCTTCAAGTGAGCACCATGATCACGCGACAGCTGCAACAGGATTGCATGTACAGGAGTCACGGCACCGCGCCCGTGGCCAATGTGCGCCTGTGGGAAAGCGGCGTGGTTTGAGGAAGCTCTGAAGTAAATACACTTTGAAAAAAGGCCTCCGAGAACCCTGATTCCGGAGGCCTTTTTCGTTTCAATCAGAAATTTTTCTCCGCCTTCAGGGTTCCCGGCCGCCGCAGGACGAGAACCGTGAAAAGGTCATTGCACAACAACATTCGCACCATTTACCTGATGGGGTTCTTCCAGAGCTTCCTGGTGGTGATCCCCGTATTCGTGCCGCTGCTGCAGGGACACGGGCTGACCATGAGCCAGGTTCTGCAAACCCAGGCCCTGTTCGCCCTGACCATCGCGCTGTTCGAGGTGCCCTCGGGCTACCTGGCGGACACCTGGGGCAGGCGACCGGTGATCCTGGCAGGCTCGGCCATCAACGCCGTCGGCTTCCTGTCCCTGTTGTGGGCAGACAGCTTCGCGGATTTCGTCCTGTACGAAATCATTCTCGGGGTCGGGTTCAGCCTGATCTCCGGGACCGATCTTGCGCTGCTGTACGACACTGAAGTGTACCTGCAAAAAAAGGCGCTGCCCGGTGCCGCGGGGGCCGGAAAATCCCTCAGCCGGTTGATTTCGCTGGAAGCCGCCGCCTCGGGTCTGGCTGGCGTCGCCGCCAGCCTGCTGCTGCTGTGGTCGATGGAGGGTGTCGTCATCGTGCAGGTCTGCGCGGGCGCGGTGCCGTTGATCCTTGCCCTCTTCCTGGTGGAGGTGCCCAGGTCCCCACGCGAGACCAGCCACAGGGATAACCTGCGCCAGATCTTCGAAGTGCTGCTGTTCGGCAAACCGGTGGTGTTCTGGACGGCCTTCGCCATTACTGTATTCGGGCTGCTGGCAATCTACGTGTTCTGGATCTACCAGAAATACTGGGAGCTGCAGGCGGTGCCGCTGGCGTACTTCGGCTATATCTGGGCCGGGTTCGCGCTGGTGGTAAGCGTCTCGGCCCGCTTTACCGCAGCGCTGGAGCAACGCCTGGGTACGCGGGGCCTGCTGTGCCTGATCGCGACGCTACCCCTGGTGGGCCTGCTGGGGATGGCACTTGGCAGCGGCTGGGCGGGAGTGCTGTTCGGTCTCCTTGTCCAGGTCTCCCGAGGCATCAGCATGAGCCTGTTTTACGAGGCGCTGAACAGCCGGATTCCCGGTGACTTCCGGGCCACGGTGAATTCGCTGGTGAGCCTTGCTGTGAGGGCCATTTTCATCGTCTCCGGCCCGGTCCTGGGCTACGCGCTCGACAGCCTTGGCATGCAGGCCACGCTGCTGGGCCTGGCAGCCCTGTTCACGCCACTGCTCGGGCTGGTGCTGGTGCCGCTGGTGCTGCGCATCCGCCGGGAGCGGGCCACTGCCGACGCGGCGGGCCTGCCCGCCAGCTGACCGCGGCAAGAAACGCGCAGCGCTTGGCTGAATTCGGCTAGACTTGGCCAGGAGAGGACCGGACCATGCCCGAGAGCGACACTGCATTTGCGATCTGCGCCCCATTGCTGTTCGATGGGGCGCAGTTGTTGCGCGAGCACTGCATTGTGGTGCGCCAGGGGTCGGTGGAATCGGTGCTGCCAACGGCCGAGTGCCCCACTGACATGAACCGGACCGTCCTTGCAACGGGTACACTCGCCCCCGGCCTCATCGACCTGCAGGTCAACGGCGGCGGCGACCTGATGTTCAACAACAGTCCCAGCGCGGCCACCCTGGCCGCCATGCTCGACGCCCACCGCGCAACAGGCACCACCGCCATGATGCCGACTCTCATCAGCGACACGCGCGAGCGCCAGGAGCAGGCCGTGGCCGCGGTGCGCGCGGCGCGCGCCGGTGGTCACTCCGGTATCCTGGGCGTTCACCTGGAGGGACCGCATCTCGATGTCTCCCGGCGCGGTGCGCACCTGGCCGAGATGATCAGGCCGGCCAGGGCCGAGGATATTGCCTGGCTCTGCAGCCTGCGGGATCTCAAGGTCATCATCACCCTCGCCCCGGAACACGCCCTGCCGGGGCAGGTCCGCGAGCTCGCCTCGAGCGGGATACACGTCTGCGCCGGCCACACCAACGCCAGTTACGAACAGATCATGGCCGCCGTGGCCGAGGGGCTCGCAGGGGTCACCCACCTGTTCAATGCCATGAGCCCACTGGCGTCGAGGGCGCCGGGAACCGTCGGCGCGGCGCTGGCCCAGGACTCGCTGTGGGCGGGGATTATCGCCGACGGCCACCATGTGCACCCGGCCAATATCCGCCTGGCCCGCCAGGCCAAGCCCGCCGGCAGACTGGTGCTGGTGAGCGACGCGATGGCGACCGTGGGCGGCACCCGGGACGGGTTCTCCCTGTACGGCGAGGAGATCAGCAGGAGCGCGGGCAAACTGGTGAACCGCGCCGGGGCGCTTGCCGGCAGCGCGATCGGCATGATCGACGCGGTAGGCTACTGCGCCCGCGCGGTGGGCATTGCGCTGCCCGAATGCCTGCGCATGGCCTCACTTTACCCGGCCGCGATCCTCGGGCTGGACCACTGCATGGGGCGCATCGCCCGCGGCTACCGGGCCGACCTCGTCCACTTTGACGAGCAGTTCAGCGTCCGCAACACCTGGCTGGCCGGCGCGCGCCGGGAGCACTGCTGAGCGCGCTGGTTTGCCCTGTCATATTGACGCCGG
>CAYTDW010000031.1:0-11581 GCA_964436585.1 uncultured Halioglobus sp.
ACAGGGAGTGTTTCAACTTGCGCAGGAACATGGACATGGCTCACTCCGGGGGTGGTGGACTATTACCAGCGGTCAAACAACCTGTGCGTGCCAGTGTAGTGTATTTTGCCAGCACATACCCGGATGACTTGACTCACCGTGCGGGGACTTATCCCCGCCTCGGCCCGCCGTTGCTGCCCGGCCAGCGTGAGCCGGAAATCGTATCTACAAACGGCAGGAAAGCCTGCGGGTCGAGCTTGCCGGCCAGCTTGATCTCGCGACCGAGGAAGATCGGCCACCACAGGTGGGCGGACAACTGCTCACGCATGGGCAACAGCGTGGTCAGCGGATCCCAGGGGCTGTCGCGCAACACCAGTTCACCTTTGACTTCCTCGCGCCAGGCGGTGCCGTAACGGCTGGACACATGAACGACATGCGGCGGGAAGTCGTAGCCTGTCGCCGGGCCGCCGACACTGACCGCCCGCGAGACCTTGATCCACCACTCATGCTGGTCGAAGTCGGGCAGGGGGTCGACCGGCCCGGTTGAGGCTCCCCTGAACTCGACGAAGGTGTAGCCGTGGTGCGTACAGCGCGCGGTGACCTGGGGCCCGAGGCGATAGAACTCGGTGGTGCAGGGGTACTTCGGCTGGCCATTGGTCTGCTGGCTGATGAATATCGCCGACTCCTGGTCGATGCCATAGCCCAGCGTGTACTCGCCGGCGATGCCGTTATAGTTCGCATCGACCGTGGTGACAATGCCGTACTCGGGCTCGTCGGGTACCGGGTAGTTGTAGATGGTAAGCGTGACGTTGGGTTTGGCGCCCGGCTCGATGCCCGGCGGCAGCAGGGCCGCGATCTTGTCCGGGTCGGTACGATAGACGATCTTCAGCATGGGCCAATTGGCGATATCGCCGGGATTGCCCTGGGGTGCACCTGATGGATTGCTCATGGATTTTTCCTTAGGGTTTGAACTGGGTTGATAATGTCTGGAAACAAACGGTAATAGCCGCCGACCGACGCGTCAGGCGCCGACCATATTGGCCACGGGTGTCTCCCGGCTGAGAATCATCTGCGCCCTGGCACGGATTTTCTGGTCTGTCTCAGGCGTTGTGGCCAGCAGCCAGAAAGCGTTGTTGCGCAAGCCTTCCACCGCCATCTGTGCAACCTCGTCTGGGTGGGTGGTCTTGAGTTCGATGCCCCATTGCGCCGCCATCTTCTTCATATCGTCCACACAGCTGATGCCGGAGGCGTTGCCCTCGATGTCCTTCTTCATTTCCTGTGGGCGCACCCGACCGGAATTGAACAACCCGGTATCCACCACGTGGGGGCCGGGGAACAGGGCGCTGACCTTCACCGGGCTCTGGGCCGCCGTCACCTGGTAATGCAGGTTCTCGGTAATAGCGTGCACCGCTGCCTTGGTGGCGGTGTAGATGGGTTGGTCGGGGTAGACCAACAGGGCGCCGTTGCCGGAGCCGGTTACGACGAAATGCGCCTCCTGGTTGGCCGCCACCAGCCTGGGCATGAAAGCATTGATGGTATTGATCACGCCCCACAGGTTCACGTTCAGGCACCACTGCCAGTCCTTCTGTGAATACTCCCACATCGCACCCGACTCGCCGGCACTGATGCCGGCGTTGGCGAAAACCAGGTGGATGCCGCCGAAGGTCGCCGCGGCTTTTTCCGCCAGGGCGTGCAGGCTGTCCGCGGAGGTGACATCACAGTGCTCGACGATGGCCTCGATACTCTCGGCCGCGAGGTCGGATCGCAGTTGCGCCATTGCATTCCTGTCGACATCCCCCACCGCGACCTTCGCACCGAGCCGGCCAAGCGCAAACGCCAATGAACGACCGACACCGCTCGATCCACCGGTAATGACCGCTACCTTGTTGCTGAAATCCTGCATGCTCAGGCAATTTCCCGTTTGTCTTTTTCTGTCAGGTAGAACTGGCGCACCCACTTGCGGAACAACACCAGGGTCTTGTCTTCCTTGCAGAATACCGGCCGCTGCTTGTGCACCTTGTTCGCCCAGATCGGGTAATCATCCCCGAGACCGTCGATAATGCCCTGCATCACGGCGTCACCCGCCAGGTCTTCTATCTCGCGGCGCACGCTCAGGGTCCAGCGCATCCGGGTCTCGTGGCGGTTGATGGGCTGGGCGCTGTTGTAGACCACCATCTCGGCGCCTGGCCCATAGCTGTTGCGCACCAGGGCGAATCCGGGATTGAACACCATCGCGTGCAGCTTGCTGGGTATCGCCGCTTTACTTGCATCAGAACGCAGGTGCAGGATGCGCCCGTTCTCTTCCACCGTCACTTCCGAGGGCGGCACGTCGGGCTGGCGATGGACGTACTGGAAATGCACGGGATCGCAGGAGTTTTCGGCGATATCCTGGACATGGGCGGGAACCAGGAACTCCGCATAGCGCGGCACCGTCCAGTTGGGATCACCCAGCTCGCGCAGCTCGGGCAATTCCCACTGGGGCCCGGTGTTTTCCGGGTGGTACCAGACGTAGACCTCGCCATTCTTTTCCTCGGTATGCCAGGTTCGCAAACGGGCACGCTCGGGAATTTCGTCGCAGTAGGGTATTTCCTCGCACTTGCCATCGGTGCCAAAGCGCCAGCCGTGGAAGGGGCAGCGCACGGACTCACCGACAACGCGTCCGCCATGACCCAGGTGGGCGCCCAGGTGAGGGCAGAACGCGTCCTGCACCACCGCCACACCGCTGCGGGTGCGGTACAGGACCAGTTCCCGGTCAAAAGCCTGTACCGGCTTCACTTCACCCACCTGCAGTTCATGGCTGCGAGACATGGAGAACCAACCCATGGGGAACTCCGGCGTAATATTGGTCCTGGATTCACACGCATCGACGATTGACATGCTCTGCTCCGTATTGCTGATTGGCAAATTGCCGGTTGAAAAGGACGAACAAGCCCCTCATCCTCAGCTCCTGCCCGCAGACAGGAAAGACTACAGATGAGTAAACTTGCACATATGTATACTAATCTAGTTTAATCATCCAACGAATGCAACCGTCTGGTGAGATTTTCATGACAAGCACAGCGGCACATGCCTCGGTATTACCGGGACGGCGGGAACAGCGCAAACTCGAGATTCGCGCCCGGATCGAGGAGGCCGCCAACAGGCTATTCCGGCTGCAGGGCATCGAGGACACCAGCATCGAGCAGATCTGCGTGGAGGCCGACGTCGCCCGGCGCACCTTCTATGGGCATTACAGCAACAAGCATGCCCTGCTCGGCGGCCTGGGTATCTCCCGCCTCTACAACCAGTCGGAGCCGATGCTGCACCTGCTCATGGCGAACCACCGCACCACCCGCGCACGATTGCAGGCAATGATCGAGTATATCGCGTCGAATTTTACCAATTTCGACGAAATCGACCGGCAGTTGATCCTGATCGCCCCGTCGATTTTTGCCGAGAACGCAGAACAGCAACGCGAGCTCGGCAATTCGGCCAGCGCCAGCTTCACCCGCCTGATCACGGCCGGGATTGAGATGGGCGATGTCCGCACGGAATTTTCCCCGGATATTCTCGCCGCGATGGTGGTAGGCACCCTCTATATGCTCACCACCAACTGGGCCATGAACAGCGACTACCCGATCTTTGACAACCTTGCCCAGGCGCATACCCTGTTCGAGCAATTGATTTGCAAGTCTCCCACCTGATACCCACGCCGGGCCCTGACCGGGCCGCCCAGGAGCAACCATGAACCTACCCGCCCAGCGCCGCTATGTAGCGGTCGACCCCCAGGACCACAGTCTCAGTATCGCGCATGGGCCGGTGCCCTCGCCCCGACCCGCAGAAGTACTTATAAAGGTATGCACTGCGGGACTGAACCGCGCCGACCTGTTGCAGCGCAAAGGGCTCTACCCGCCGCCGGCTGACGCCTCACCGATCATGGGACTGGAGGTCGCGGGCGAGATCATCGCGGTGGGCGCCGGTGTCGACAACTGGCATGTGGGCGACCGGCTTTGCGCCCTGACCCATGGGGGCGGTTATGCCGATTACACCGTGGCGCCCGCCAGCCAGTGCCTGCCAATTCCCGGCGGCCTCGACATGGCCGAGGCCGCGGCGCTGCCCGAGGCACTGCTCACCGTATGGCACAACCTGTTCCAGCGCTGCCAGTTGCAGCCCGGGGAACGGGTGCTGATCCACGGTGGCGCCAGTGGCATAGGCACCCTGGGCATCGCCATCTGCAGGGCCTTCGGCGCCGAGGTCTATACCACCGCCGGCAGCGAGAAAAAATGCCGGGCGCTGGAAGCGCTGGGCGCCAACCGCGCCATCGACTACCAGACCGAGGATTTTGAGCAGGTGCTGACGGAGCTGGGATTGAAGGACAGGATCAATGTCATCCTGGATATTGCCGGCGGCGACTTCATCCAGAAAAATCTCAACCTGGCGGCGCCGGAAGGCCGCATCGTATACATAGCCTTCATCCGCGGCGCGCGAGCCGAGGTCAATTTCGGCCCCCTGCTGGTCAAACGACTGGTACTCACAGGCTCGACCCTGCGGGCCCAGAGTTTCGCCCAGAAGGCCGTCATGGTGCGGGAAATCCTCGAGCGGGTGTATCCACATCTTGAAAGCGGCGCCGTCAGGCCAGTGGTCGATCGCATTTTTCCGCTGCAGGAAGTGGAACAGGCCCAGGCCCACATGCAAAGTGGCCAGCATATGGGCAAGATCATCCTGCAGATGTAGGGGTGCGCGAAACTCTGATATGGTTGCTCACTGCAGCCGCCTCCGCCCCGGTGCGACCATGTACAAACTCTACTGCCAGCTGACGGCCCTGGCCGCCGTTGCGCTCCTGGCCACCGCCTGCGGCGGTGGCGGTGGTGGCGGCTCGTCCAGCGCGCAGCCCACGCCTGTGCCGACACCCACCCCGCTCCCCGAGTCGTTCCGCATCGCCGGGACGATCAGCGCTTCGAACAGCCAGGCGGTGGACGGTGATACCAACGACCCCGCCGGCCCGGTCCGGGCCAACGACACCGTGGCTACCGCCCAGCCCATCCCCAACCCGATCACTGTCGGCGGTTATGTCAACCAGCCGGGTAGTGGCGCGCCGGGTCGCTCGAGCGTAAGTGGCGATATCGACGACTACTTCCGGGTGGACCTGCTGGCGGGCCAGAGCATTACGATGCTGGTGGCAGATTATGAGCAGGCCGACGCCGATCTGTATCTTTACGACACCCAGGGCCGCATCCTGGATTTTTCGATTGAGTTCGGGGAGGTGGAGACTCTGGTCATTCCGCGCGATGGCAGCTATGTGGTCAACGCCTACGCCTTTGAGGGTGCCACCAACTATATTCTCGCCATCGGCGACCAGGGCGGCGGGGCCAGCCCGAGCAAGCGCCATTACGCCATCGTGCCCTGGCAGTCAGTGATCAAGTTCAGATCCGGCGCCGAGACCGATGCCGACCTGGACGGCCCTGCCTTCAATCGCCTGCGCCGGATGGGCATGGAGCAGCGCGCGGGCGGACCGGGACGGGCGCGGCTTATGGGCATGCGGCGCGGACTGTCCGGCGGGCCCGAGACCATCGCGCGCACCGGGCCGGCACTGGAAAAGTTGGGCCATGTCGAGGATCCGGCACTGCGGGCGCAAATGGAAACCCTGCTGGCGATCAAGGCGCTCAAGCGCGATCCCCTGATTGAGTACGCCGAACCCAACTACAGGGTAAGGGCGATGGCGGTCCCCAATGATGCGGGTTTCCCGTTCCAGTGGCACTATCCCCTGATCGACCTGCCCGCGGCCTGGGACACCACTGCGGGCAGCCCGGAGGTCGTCGTTGCGGTAGTCGACACCGGCATTCTCTCCGGGCACCCGGACCTGGGCGGGCAGTGGGTCGACGGATACGATTTCGTGCGCAGCGCAGCCAGCGCCGGCGACGGGGACGGCATAGACCCCGATCCGGAGGATAGCGGGGATCGCAGGAGCGGTGCGTCGGGCAGTTATCACGGCACCCACGTCAGCGGCACGGTCGCCGCCGCGGGCAACAATGGGATCGGCGTGGTCGGCGTCGCCTTCAACGCACGCGTCATGCCTCTGCGGGCACTGGGGGCAGGCGGCGAAGGCACCACCTACGATGTCGACCAGGCCATCCGGTTCGCCGCCGGCCTCCCCAACGACTCCGGCACGGTACCGACCAGGCGCGCGGATATTATCAACCTGAGCCTGGGTGGCGGGCCGTTCAGCCAGTCCAGCCAGGAGCTTTACCAGCGAGTACGTGCCGCTGGTGTCAGCATGGTCGCTTCCGCCGGCAACGAGGCTTCCAGCCTCCCCTCCTACCCGGCCGCCTATGACGGCGTGATATCGGTAGCGGCAGTGGACGCCCAGCGCCAGCGCACCAGTTACTCCAACACCGGCAGTTCCATCGATGTCGCCGCACCCGGCGGCAACAACAGTGTCGACCTGAACGGCGACGGCTACCCGGACGGCGTACTCAGTACCGGCGGCCTGGAAGCCGGCGGCAGTTACGGTTACACCTTCCAGAGCGGTACGTCGATGGCTGCGCCCCATGTCGCGGGAGTGCTCGCGCTGATGAAATCCGTTAACCCCAGCCTCAGCCCTGCCGACATTGAGGCGCTATTGATCCGCGGCGAACTCAGCGATGATCTCGGTGCCCCCGGCAGGGATAATGAATTCGGCTACGGCCTGATCAATGCGCAAAGCGCCGTGCTGGCCGCTATTGAAGCCGCGGGCGGCACGCCGGCAGATAATCCTGTACTGAGCGCGTCCGCCAGTAACCTGAATTTTTCCAGCCAGGTGGAGACGCTGGAGCTGGAATTGCGCAATGGCGGCGAGGGTGAACTCGAGTTGACCGAACTCACTACCTCGCAGTCATGGTTATCCCTCAGCCCGTTGGAAACTGCCGGCAGCGGACTCGGGCTTTACCAGGTGACGGTTGACCGGGATGATCTGGCCGCGGGAGTGTATTCGGGGGATATCACCGCCCGTTCATCGGTCAATACGCTTACCGTGAGAGTCATCATGTCAGTCGGTGGCGGCCAGGCAGGTGACCTGGGTATCGTCTACGTATTGCTGTATGAGCAGGGAGTTGATGATCCGGTTGCAGAGTTCGCCGCGACCCCACGGGACGGGCTATACCAGTACGCGTTCGGTGATCTGCCCCGGGGTCGATACGAGGTATTTGCCGGCAGCGATGCGGACAATGATCTGCTTATATGTGATGCCGGGGAGGCTTGCGGCTCCTGGTTGACGGTGGATCAACCGGCCATCATCGACCTGGAGTCGAATCGGGATGACATCGATTTCCCGGTCGATTACCAGATTGCCATACCCACAATAACAGCGGGCAATGAAGCCACCCGGCTTGATAAAGGCCAGGCTGGACCGAAAAGAAGACGCAAATAAGCCAGGGGGCTTTTCAGGAGGTGAAGAAGGCGCCCCCGAACATGCGGGACGCCTGAACCGCCTCCATCAAGCCGCCCTGGCTTGACGGGCGCTTATTTTTTCTTTTTGGCTGCCGCTTTCTTCTTGGCCGGAGCCTTCTTCTTGGCTACTGCCTTCTTCTTGGCCGGAGCCTTCTTCTTGGCCGGAGCCTTCTTCTTGGCTACTGCCTTCTTCTTGGCGGGAGCCTTCTTCTTGGCTACAGCCTTTTTCTTGGCTGGAGCTTTCTTGGCTACGGCTTTCTTCTTCGGTGCAGCTTTCTTCTTCGCTACCATGGTTGTATCCCCTTTTACAGTTACGTAATTTTCAGCAGCTTCGTAGGCTACCTTGCTGAAACCAGCAATCGCCTGCGTCAACTCCTGAACCTGCTTCTTCAACACTTCCACTTTTTGCTGTTTGTCGGATCCAGTTCCGGCTTTCAACACCGCCATTGCCCTGGTGAGACTGGCATTGGCAGAACTGTGTTGCTTCCGGGCCACACTCAATTCGCGTTTCGCTCTTGCGTGTAGTCTTTCAGTTTCAGCTACCAACTTCCTTCTCAACCGCTCGACCTTGTTACAGGTCTGCTCAGCAATATTGGTCGCTTGAGCCAGTTCCTTCTCCAACACTTTTATTATCACTCCATTGGTGATAGGTACCGCACGGCTAGTGTATGACGAAATAAAAAAAATGTAACGTCTATTTTTTGATCGCCAACAGAATATTTTACAGCGCCTGCGCAATTTTTTTTGCGACTGCAGCAAGCTGCGAGCTCTTCAATTCATCGCGACGCTGACGCTTACTCGTTTGCACTGCGAAGCGATTCATCCGGGATTGTTGTGGTGAAAATTTTCACAACGTTCATAAAAGCACTTTAAATACAGCACATAAATTAATGCTACTTAAATGCGGTCGGCGCCGCACAAACAAAAGTGCTGACACCACCCTGCCTTCTGTAAGAGAAAATTTTTCTCGCGATGCACAGTCGCCTGCAAAATTTCGGCGCAGCTGCGCAAATTCACCAACTTGGTATTTTTTCACAGCCGGGAATTCAACGCCCGATTTTCGCAGCGAGCGTGCGTGAAGCGCAAGGCAATGAGCACTTGATTATCACCCACAAAAAAAGCCACCCGAAGGTGGCTTCAAAATTCCAGGAGCTACCGATCAGCGACGGATTTAGTTCTTCACCTGCAGCATAAACTTTGCAGCGGCCAGGCGAGTCTCCGCATCCAGATGGGACTGCGGAGGCATCTCGGGATAATCGGGACGCTTCTTCACGGGATTTGCCGCGTACTCGGCGATGCCTTCCGGGTTATCCATATACAGCGCCTGGATGATCTGGGTGGGCGGGCCGATCATGCGAGAACCGTAGGCGTGACAACCGGCGCACACCCCATAAAAAGCCAGTTTGCCCTTATCCACGTCCTCCATGGAACGCGGGGGTACGGGCTCAGCCCGGGTATAACTGGCCACGTTGGCGGTGGTAGAGAACTCGCACTCGCCGTACTTGTCCAGGCCAATGGTGCGGAAACGCTCCGGGTTGAGGATGCAGCCATCGTCCATGCCTACTGTATCGACGATATCGGGGCCGGTGGTCGTCATCATGGCCGCCAACGCTGCGCGCACCACCGGCGCTGGATCCTTGCCGTTGTCCTGCATGATGTTGTTGAGAACCCTGGGGCGGTTGGGATTGGGTTCGGAGTCCGGATCGTTGGCCGCATTGCCGGCCAGCGCGAAATCAGTAAATGTGATGCCGACCGAGTTATTGCCGGTGATGATGTTGCCTTCGACAACTACATCGTCGCAGGCCATCACCAGTACACCGGTCCCGGCAGGGATGTTGGAGACCAGGGAGCCGGGTATGGCAAAGTTCTCGTGGTTGTTGTCCACGATGAAATTATTGCGAATCAGCACATCGCCGCAGCTCTTGATAGGCAGGCCGGGTGTAATGAAGGCCAGAATGCCACCGGTATTGTTGTAGACATAGTTGCCTTCGACCAGCGCGTGGCGGCTGTTCTCGATCTCGATGCCGGCAACACTACCGAATACCTGGTTGAATACGACATCGACATGGTCTGACATGCCGACGTAAATCGCCGCGTCTTCAATGCCGGAGACGATATTGTGGGAGACGATGCCATTGTCACCCAGCTGGGGGAAGATGCCGTAGACACCGGTGTCGACGATGATATTGTTGCGGATAATGAAGTTATTACCCGCCTGGCCCATCACCCCGTTGCCCTTGTAATTGGTGATATAGAGGTTCTCCACGGTGACGCCATTGCCGGAATACAGTACCGCATCATTGCGCAAGCCCTCGCCTTCGAGCACCGGGTACTTGCCCTGCTCGATAACCCCAGAGAGGGTTATATTGTCCTTATCTATATAGACGGTTTCCTTGTAGGTGCCGGGCATAACCTTGATTACCGCACCGGGCTTCGCCGCGGTTACAGCGGCCTGGATCGACTCCCCGTCCTTGACGACAATCAGTTCACCACTGGTGGGGGTCACCAGGCTGCGCACGGCAGTCCCGGGGGCAGCAGGCTCTTCCTCGGTCCCCTCTGAAGTAAAAGCGGCCTTGGGCTCGCTATCCAGTTTGATCACGGTCGCCGGTCGCTGGCCGGACTGGCCGAGGAAGTAACCACCGGCAAGCAACACTGCGGCGCCCACTATTATTGCTATTTTATTCATCTTTCGATGCTCCATGTTGAGGGGTATCGCCCGCCAGGGCGATGTTATTGTGAACCGGCTGCATGCCCGACGGCAAACTTGCCGGCTCAGGCGGTTTGAAACTTTCATCCGTCAGGGTCTTGAGAAAATCCACCAGCCGGTCCAACTCGTCATCGCTGAGCTTTGGCTCCCAGATATGCCAGTGAATCTTCAGTTCCTCTCCCGCGGGTACCGCGTGACCACGGCCCCCGGTATAGAAGGCCACTGCCTCTCGCAGGGTGGCGAAGCGGCCCGAATGCATGTAAGGCGCCGTCAGCTCGATATTGCGCAGCGAGGGCACCTTGAATCCGCCGCGCAGGGTTGGCTCACCCAGTGGCACCGAGGCACCAGGGTCAAACGCCATGCCCTCGGCTTCGGGCGTACCGATCACCGCAATCTGCTGATTGGTAAACAGCGGCGGCGTATGGCACTCGGCGCAGCGTGCGACGAAGGAGCGAAATACGTTCATGCCCTCCTTCTCGGGCTCGGTCAGGGCATCAGCATAGCCATGGGCATACTGGTCGTAACGACTGTTCAGGGAGATGAGTGAGGACTGGAATGCAGCAATGGCCGTTTCAACCTGCCCCAGTCGTATTGTCGCATCTTCCGCCTTGAAGTCTTCAGGCCAGGCCTGCCGGAAGAGCTCCCGGTATAAAGGGATGTCGTTCAGCGTTCGCAGCAGCTGCTCGGGGTTGTTGGCCATCTCCTTCTGATCGTAAAGCGGGCCCCGCATCTGTTCTTCCAGGGTGGCCGCCCGGGCATCCCAGAAAAAGCGCTGCCCGAATGCGACATTCCACAGACTCTGCGCGGACCGATTCACCGTTTGCCCCCTGGCGCCCACGCTGCGGCCGCGACCATCGGAAAAACCGCGGGCGGGGTTGTGGCAGCTGGCGCAGGAGACCGTACCATCGCCCGACAGTACCGGGTCGAAGAACAGGTAGCGGCCCAGGTCTATCTGCTGCGGCGAGAAGCCATCGCGGTAGGTCGGCAACCCGGTTTTGAGGCCGCCCACGCCCGCATCCTGGAGCGAATCGTACATCTGGTACATGCTGCGCAACTTGCATTGGCCACCGCTGAGTTCAAAGCCCGGCGGGCAGTTCTCACTCAGCACGAATTCCACTGGTGCCGCCAGCGCCGGCAGGCCAGCGGCGAGCAGGGCGCAGACGAGAATCCCGCCGAGGTTTCGGCTGAAGAAATTCAGCGCCATTACTGGGGCAGGCTGCGGATATAGGCGGCCACAGCCGCCACCGCCGCCTCATCGGGCAGGACCCCGGCCATGGCGCGCATCTGCTTGCCGGTGCGATCCTGGGCATGGCTACCCCGGGCGCCACTGCGAAAGGCCTCGAGTTGGGCAACGACATACCAGTCATCTGCCCCCGCAAGGCGCGGCGAGTTGAGGGCGGGGTTGCCCTCGCCGGCAGGACCGTGACAGGCAGCGCTGAACTGGCGGTAGTAGCCGGCGACCACCTCTGCATCGGCCTCTACGGTTACGGC
>CAYTDW010000032.1:0-11533 GCA_964436585.1 uncultured Halioglobus sp.
CGCACGCCACTGGACAAGAAGCAGGGCTGGTGGGCCTCCGACACCGCCACGCTGTATTTTGACAATGTGCGGGTGCCGGTGACCAACCTCATCGGCGAGGAGAACAAGGGCTTCCTGGTGATCATGACCAATTTCAACGCCGAGCGCATGGCTATGGCGGCGGGCATGGAGGCCCTGGGTCGGGTCTGCCTGGAGGAAGCGGTAGCCTGGGCCCGGGAGCGCAGGACCTTCGGCAAGCGCCTCGCGGATCACCAGGTAATCCGCCACAAGATCGCCCAGATGAAGCAGAAGCTGAATGCCACCCAGGCCTATATCCGCATATGCTACGAGTCCATCGTGGCGGGCAACGCCAACCCCGGGGATATCGCCCTGCTCAAGGTGCAGGCCAGCGAGACCATGGAGTTCTGCGCCCGCGAGGCCATGCAGGTTCTCGGCGGCATTGGCTATATGCGCGGCGGCCGGGTGGAGCGTATCTACCGCGAAGTGCGGGTGAACGCCATCGGCGGCGGCTCGGAGGAGATCATGCGCGATCTCGCGGCGCGGCAGTACGGGCTTTGACTGAAGGGACGATAAAACTATGAGCATCAGCGAACAGGAACTGAACGATTTTCGCGCCCAGGTCAGCGCCTGGATGCGGGACAACCAGCCCGCCGATCCCGGCTTCCTGCTGCCCCAGACCTTTATGGAAGTGGGCGATGAGCGCCAGCTCGAATTCCTGCGCGAGTGGCAGCACAAGGTCTGGTCAGCCGGCTACCTGGGCATGGCCTGGCCGAAGCAGTACGGCGGCGGCGGTATGCCGCGGGTGTTCCAGGCGATCGCCGACCAGGAGATGCGCCGCCACGGGGTGCCGATCTGTTTCAATGTCATCGGCCTGGGCTGGGCCGGCCCGCTGATTATCGACATCGGCACCGAAGCCGTGAAGGCCCGTTACCTCAAGGGCATCCTCAGTGCCGAGGATATCTGGTGCCAGGGTTTCTCCGAGCCCGACCACGGCTCCGACCTCGGCAACGCCCAGACCCGCGCGGTGCGCGACGGCGACGAGTATGTGATCAACGGCCAGAAGATCTGGACCACCATGGGCAATTTTGCCAAGTACATGATTTTGCTGGCCCGCACCAATCCGGATGCGGCCCGCAAGTACGACGGCCTGTCCTATTTCCTGGCGCCGATGCATGTACCGGGGATCGAGGCGCGGCCGATCCGCAAGATCACCGGCGAATACGGCTTTACCGAAACCTTTTTCACCGACGCGCGCATCCCCGCCGATTGCCTGATGGGGGAGGAGGGGCAGGGCTGGAAGATCGCGATGCAAACCCTGCAGTACGAGCGCGGCGCCGAGGCCGGGGCCGCCGGGGGCCTGATGATGGTGCGGGTCACCATCGACGACCTCGTCGAGCAGATCCGGGACCTGTGCCGCGACGGTGAACCGGTGTTGCAGGACCCGGTGATGCGCGACCAGCTGGTGCGGCTGATCATGGAGGAGAAGGCGCTGGCCCTTGGTGACAAGCGGGCGCACATCGGCGCGCTGACCACCGACTACCCTCACTCGCTGCCCCTGTCACACAAGTTGCGCGGGACCGAAATGTCCCGGCGCATGCGCCAGTTTGCCATCAACCTGCAGGGCGCCGCCGGCGCGCTCTATGTCGGCGATGCCCAGGCGCGCCAGGGCGGTTTCTGGCAGCGGGCGTATTTCAACAGTTTCTCCGCGACCATTGGCGGCGGCACCAGCCAGGTGCAGGCCAATATCGTCGCTGAACATATCCTCGGCCTGCCGAAGTAGGGAGTATCGCCATGTCAGTCATAGGTAATACCGCGCTGAGCTTCAGTGAAGAGCAGGCCATGCTGCTGGATGTCGCCCGGGAATTCTGTAAAAACAAATCTCCCATCGCGGTGGTGCGCTCGCAGCTGGAGACCGATAGCGGCTACGACCCGGCCCTGTGGGATGAGATGGTCGGCCTGGGCTGGGCCGGCATAGCCCTGCCCGAATCCTGCGGCGGCTCAGGCATGGGGGTGGCCACGGTGGTGCCGGTGGTCGAGGCCATGGGTCGCGCCATGCTGGGAACGCCCCTCATAAGCACCACGCTGGCGGCGCAGCTGCTGCTGCGTGCGGGGGGTGAAAGCCGGATGGAGGCTTTACTCTCCGGCATCGCTGCGGGTGAGACGGCCGCCGTCGCGCTGTTGGAAAACGCCGACTGGGGCGACACCCGGATCGCATGTACCCTCGGAACAGATCGCGTGCTGCACGGCAGCAAGAAATACGTGACCGACGCCACTTCCGCCCGGCTGTTTGTGGTGGTGGTGGACTACAATGGCGCTCCGGCCCTGGCGGCGGTGAAAGCGGAGCAACTGGCCGCCGGCTCGATCACACCCAATACCCTGATCGACCAGACCAAGCGCAGCGCCAGCGTCGATTTCAGCGGCGTGGTGGTGGCCGATGAAAATATCATTGCGGGCGAGAGGGTGGCTGCGGCATTGCGCGACCTGCACCTGCTGGGCGCCCTGCTCACCGCCGTCGAAGCCACCGGCAGCGCCGGCAGGTGCCTGGACACCATCGTCGACTACCTGAAAACCCGCAAGCAGTTCGGCAAGCTGATCGGCTCCTACCAGGCGCTGAAGCACCCGACAGTGGATATCCTCACCGCGGTGGATTCAGCCCGCTCCTTCATCTACCACGCGGCGACTCTGGTTGGGGAAGGCCCGCTGGACAAGGATGCCGAAATCGCCTGCCGCATGGCCAAGGCCCACGCCACCGACACCCTGCTCTACGCCGGTGATCGCGCGGTGCAATTCCACGGCGGTATGGGGTTCACCTACGAGTGCGATGCACAGCTCTACATCCGTCGCGCCCAGTGGAGCCAGCAGCAGTACGGCGATGCCCAGCACCATCGCAAGCGCCTGGCGAGTCTGTTGCTGGATTGAGAGCCGCCGCTAGCGCGTCAGGCGGGATCGTGCGGCAGGATTGAAAGTGCGCAGTCCGGCTCGAGCACGCCCGAGCTCATGACCTTGATGTAGTCTTCGAGCCGGTTCTCGGCGGCACGCCGATAGTCGAAAGGGCCCTCCACGGTGCCCTCCCGGGTAAAGAAGTACCATTTGCCGTGTTCCCGCGTAAAGCGCTCGGACCGGAATTTGGTATACACAGCCACATCGTCCCTGCGGCGCGCGTTGCTCAAGAAGCCTCCGGTTCAATTGCCATCTGGCACGAGCTTACCCTTCCCTGCGGGCTGCACCATCCGGGTTCCTTCCCCAAAAGGGGTATCCCCTGCCGACGCTTGCGGAATATGACAGGCGGAGCGCCTGAATACGACGCTACATAACAGCGAACGCCAGCAGTACCAGAAAACCGAAGGCCACCAGGGTAACAACACTATCAATCCACAGAATAAACAGGGATTTACCCAGTGCGCTCATTACGCCAGAGCCATAAGTGCGTATCAGCGCAATCGGCAGGTAGAGTGGCAACAGCAACAGCAGGTAATTGCCGGCCATGTGCTCCCCGAGCAAACCCTGCGCGGCCACGCCCACCAGGTAGAGCACGTAGGCGCAGCTGTGGAAATGCAGGGAGAACACCAGGTGCTGCAGGTAGTGATAAGGAGAATGCAGGTAGCAGAGCTTCAGCAGCAGGGCGAAAAACGGCAGTAGTAGAAACATCATCTGCGGAAGGTATTCCAGCAGTGACTGCATCAGGGCGGCCGGATTGTCCTGCAGCCGCCGCGCGTTGTTTTCCAGGCGACGGTCGAGGTCCCTGAGCCATGGGGGGCTGTCCTCGCCGGCGGGATTTTTCCCGGCCCCCGCCGGGTTGGACTGGTCTTCAGCGATGCCCGTGTCAGCGCCAATCACCAAACCCTCGACGATTACCACATGGCTGTCGCCACTGGCGAGCGCTGTCACGACGAGAATCAGGACGAAGCTGATGATCAGGTAGAGTCGAAAGGGCGGTACGTAGCGGGCCCGGCGACCGGCGATAAATTCAGCGGTCAGGAAGCCCGGCCGAAACAGCAGGGGCACCAGGGTGCGCCAGAGGCGGGAGTCCCAGCTAAAAAGATCGTCGGCCAGCTCGCCGGCCAACTGCCCGAAGGTGAGATCGGCGCCACGTTCGCGCTGACCGCAGTGGCTGCAGTATTCGCCCGCCAGCGGCGCATCGCAGTTGCGGCAATTGCCCCGTGATTCGGTCATATCGCGTCTTCCGAAGGTGTTGGCGTAACCGATGCGCGCCCTGACGGCATACGATACTAGGGTTTATACCAGATCGGTGAACTCCAGGCGCGCTCCTGGATCGCAGGCGCCGCGTGGGCGCTGGGCGGGATGCCCAGGCGCAGGGCGTCGTAACTGCTCCAGCGGCAGCTCGGGTTCTGCAGCACCCGCACGTAGTAGAAGGCCGGATGGCTCGCGTCGAACTGCGGGTCGCGCCACAACACCTTCAGTTCCGCCGCGCCTTTGTCCGCGGACACCTGGCAGTTGGACAAATCCACGCCGGCGCCGTTGTCCGGGCAGCGGTCGGTCTGCGGATCGGGCGTGAGCCCGTCCGCGCAGGCGATATCCACCACCTGCTCCTGGCTCGCGCCGGCGGCGTCCAGCCAGCCCTTGACCATCTGCACCCGCTGCAGGGGTGCGCTTTCGGGGTCGGCCATGGCCCATACCAGGAAGGCCGGTGCGCCGGCGCCACCGGCAGGGGCCAGCTCGCCACCCATCGGCACCCCGCCGGCGTAGGCCGCGGTGACCGGGTCGATGCTGGCCGGCAGCTCATCGGTGAAGTTCCAGCCGGCGAAAAAGCGCAACTGGATGCGGGTGCCGCTGGTGCCGTAGGTTTCCTTCGCCTGCATGGCCCGGAACAGGGCGTCACGGGTGTTTTCGCTTGCCCACACGGCGGCCAGGCCGCCGGGGCTGTAGGAGGTCAGCTGGGAGCGGTACACCGGGACGCCGGGCTCGAGGTGTGCCTGGCGCCGGATGGCGGTCCCGCTGATCGCCGCGGACGCGCCGCGAAAATCCCATTCCTCGGTATCTCCCGGGTTGGCGTTGTGGGAGTCGGTGGCGGCGACGAAGCCGGTGCGGAAGGGGTTCACGCCGTTTTTGCGTTCCAGCTGCATGCCAATTTTCAGGCCCTCGCGGACAAAGCCGGTGGCAAAGGCGCAGCCGGTTTCCTGGCCCGGTCGGCAGGGCGTAAACACCTGCTCGAAGCCGCACTCCTCGTCCGTGGCAGTGGCGCCGAGAGCGCACTCGCTGGCGCCCTTGATCTGGTAGATTTCGGTGAGGGGTTCGTAGCGCGCGCGCAGCGCCCAGTCCTCGGGAGTGTAGGGGTCGCCATAGCGGGTGGTGGTGCCGTAGGGCAGGCCCCAGGCCCGATTGGTGTTATGTGGAATGGTGAGAAACTCGCAGTCGCCGGTGCAGCTGCCTTCCAGCGCCCGCCACAGGTCGAGCTCGGTGGGCGCATCCCAGGCGGAGACGGCAAAGTCCGGCAACTGGTTTCCGCGGAAAAAGACGTTGCGATGGTATTTACCGAAGTCGGGCAAGGTCGGGGAGTATTCGTAGGCCCTGAGGGTGGTGAATGCGCCCGGTTCGTTATACCGGTCGGCCAGCGCCATGAAGTCCGCCCAGTCGGCTTTGGCATCGGCGATGCACTGCTCCACGCCGACCGCCCGGCAATAGGGACTGTTCGCGCGCTCGAGCTTCGTGGTGCCGCCGTTCCCCGCTTTGCGCAGGAATTTGAAGGTCGCCATGTTGGGCGTGCGGGAAACCCAGCAAGTCAGCTGCAGTTTCAGCGGCAGGCCGCTCTGCCCGCAGTGGCGGCGGGAGCCGAAGCCCTCGGCGTGGTCGGTGATGGCGACGAAATCCAGGGGCCGCGACAGTTGCATGACTTCCATGCCCCCGCTGACGAGCTTTTCACCCCGGGCGAAGCGGTAGGCGTCATCGATGGTCAGGCGGTTGCCGAACAGGACCGCGTCAAATGACTGGTCCGTGTGCAGGTGCAGTTCGCCGAAGTACAGGTTGCGATTGGCATTGGGCTGCGGGGCCGCATCCGACAGACGATCGAGGCGCTGCGGCGGGATGACGACCGCGCTTTCATCCTGCAGCGCGAGGTCGCGTTCCAGCGCGGCCCTGGTGAACGGCTCCCGCTGTCCCTGGAACCAGAACCAGGCGACGAGGGCGCCGCCGATGGCGACCACGGCGACCAGGGCGAGAGCTGTCTTCAGTATTTTCATGGCCAGGTTGCGCGCCTGCGCTTCGAGAAAGGCAGTCTAGCCCAGGCGGGCGCAATTACCGAGGAGTGCCCCGGGCAGGAGTGCCCCAGGCAGGAGTGCCCCGGGCAGGAGTGCCCGGGCTGGTCCCGGCGCGCAGGGCCTCTTCCTGCAGGCGATGCGCGTGTGTCAGCAGTTCGCGCCGCACCGGGGTCATGCGCCCCGACGCCAGCTGTTCCTGTGCCACTGCCAGGTAGGGCAGGGCTTCTGCCGGCCGTGCATCCAGCAACATCAATTCGGCCACCTCCACCTGCCACTCGGGTGTCGCCTTGAGTTTCACATCGAGCGCGGCCATGCGTTCGAGCGCTCCCCGGTAGTTGCCGCGGTCCTTTTCAAGTTGTATCGCATAGCGTTGCAGCGGGGTGATGGGGCCGTGGCGGGCGATCCTGCCATCCAGCAGGGCGAGCGCCTCATCGACGCCGCGATCGGGCAGCTCGGCCATCAGACGGGCCGTGGCTATGTAGTAGCCCGGGTCCAGCGAATCGCTCAGGCCGAGCAGGGTTTCATAATCGGCCAGAGCCCGGCGCTTCTCCCCGGTGTCGCGCAACAGGCGGGCGCGATGGTCGAGAGCGCCACGGTCCAGGGGATACGCCTTCAGGTAGCGGTCGAAGTACGGCAGGGCCGCCGGGTAATCGTGCATCCGGTACAGCAGCAGGCCGTGGGTAAACGCGGCCTGCACCGGGTCTCCCACTGCCTCGGCGCGGCGTACATCCTCCAGCGCCAGTTGCGGCTGGTTGTTCTCGATGTGGGCGCGGGCCCGCTGCAGCAGCAGGGCCTGGTCTTCCGGCGCCTGTTCCAGACGCCGGGAGAGTGCGCCTATGCGCTCGGCGATAGCGGCATCAGCTGCGGCGGGGCCTGGCTGCGCCAGAAGCGCCGCAAGCAGGCACGTTGCGCAGGGTAAAAATGCAATCTTCACGACAGGCAGGGGAGTGGGAGCCGCCGGGGGTTGGCACCCCCCGGTCTTGCTAACGGGTCATAACAAACGAGTCGAGGACGGCGCCGTTGCTATCGACGAAGCTCGCCTCCAGCCGGGCGGCGTCCACGTCGATGACCACCGATCCTATTTCCAGCTTGCTGAAGAAATGGGCCGGATGGGGGAAGCCCTCGGTGGTAAAAGTGGCATAACCACTGCTGCCCGCCACGGTATACACCACTTTGTCATCCGTGCCGTCCCGGGTGACCTGGGAATAGGCCTCGCCACCCTGGCCGCTGGCAGGGGCGCCCAGGTCGTTGAGCTCCGCCATTGTCGTGGGGTCAAAGGTGTCCGATAGGCCGGTATTGCCCTTGATGTAATAGGATCGCTCGTAGATGTGGCTGTGTCCGGCGTAGGCCAGGTCCACCCCGTATTGCTCGAACACCGGCGTGAACTCTTCCCGGACGGCGAATATCGGTTGGTCGATGCCACCAGCCTCGCTGTCGGAGTCGTGGCTGCCCTTGGTGTAGGGTGGATGGTGGAAAATCACGATGGTCCAGTCCAGAGCGTTGGCCGACAGGTCGTCCTTCAGCCACTGCAACATGGCGGCGCGGCTTTCGACGTCGCGCATGCTCAGCTGCGAGTCCAGGCTGACGATATGCACATTGGCGTAGTCGAAAGAGTAGTACTGCTCGGTGCCGCTGGCCAGGCCGCCGATCTCGCCGTCGGTCGGCAATGTGAAGATATTCAGGTAGGGCATGGGGCTGTCAGGGGCGGGATCGGGGCCGCCGCTGGCGCCATCTCCGACGATTGAATAATCAGCGGGGCTGGTGTCGACGCCGGACCCAAATTTCCCCATCTCGTGGTTGCCGATAGTGGGCCACAGGGGCGTGGTGGCCAGCACCTTCGGGTACAAGTCGAAGATTGCCTTCTGGTGCTCCAGGTCCGTTCCCTGCCAGTAGGCGTTATCCCCCAGCATCAGGAACAGGTCGGCGGGCTCGTCGCCGTGGTTAGTGACGAAGGTCTCGAAGCCATCGCGCACCTGGCCCGCGCCGGGCCCCGGGGTTGGCCATCCGGCCACGCCGGAGTCGCCGACGATCCAGATGCGGGTATTGCCGTCCTCCGGCAGCTCGCCCGCAGCCGGGGCGGTGCGGAAACTGTGCGCAGCGTCAGCCGTGCCGGCACCGCCAACGGAATAGTAATAGGTGGTTGCGGGCTCCAGGCCGGAGAGCAGCACCTCGCTGTGGCCGGTGGCGGTGACGGTGGCCTCGGTCTGGCTTTCCACCGGCAGGGCAGCCATGTCGGTGCCGAAGCAGACGCTGCCAGCCTCGGCGCCACCATCTGCGTTGCCACGCCACTTGATGATCACACTGTTGCTGCCAAGCTGCTGCAGGAACAGTCGCTCCGGCTGCACTTGCGTACCTTCGCAGGTGGTGGCGGCCTTTCTGTTGTTGTTGCTGCCATCGGCGCACCCCGCCACTACCAGGCCGGTGGCGATTAGCAAAGGAATCAAGCGGCTTTTCATGAAACTCTCCAGGGCATCTGCTTATTTTTGTGGGGCGGACGCAAAGTTTAAGTGAAGGCGGCGTCTTCGCGCAAACGCCCGCAAAATTACAAGGGCTGCGCCCATCGAAGCAGGCTAGACTAGCCGAGGTTCGATATACAGACCGAAACAGCGAGCGTCCCGACGTGTCGACAAATCCAGAGCCAGCCAGGCCACCTGTCGCTCCCCGCATGCCCGACACCTACCTGGTGATCGGCGCCGTGGCGCTGTGCGCCTACGTCCTGGGCTTTTTCCTGCCGCCGGGGGTGTTCTCCCTGGTCGATGCGTTGCGTGACGGCGCGACGGTGCGGGTCATCGATCCCGACAGTTTCCGCTTCGTCGAGGGCAGCCTGCGCCTGCCGCTGTTTTCCAGCGACGGCTCCCCGGCCCTGTTCAACGCCCTGTACGAGGGCATGGTCTCCGGCAGTCGCAGCGGCGGTGCGGTCGGTATCATGGCGTTCATTCTCCTGACCGGCGGCGCCTTCGGTGTGGTGCTGGCCACCGGGTCGGTGAACCGCGGCCTGGGCCGCCTGATCGCCGGGGGCGACTCCGACGGACGGGTACTGCTGGGCAGCCTGTTCCTGGTGTTTTCCCTGGGCGGCGCCGTTTTCGGCATGAGCGAGGAGACCATTCCCTTCGTCATCATGCTGCTGCCGGTGTTGCAGCGGCTGGGATACAACAACGTCACCACCCTGCTGGTGACCTTTATCGCCACCCAGATCGGCTTTGCCACCTCCTGGATGAATCCCTTCAGTGTCGCCATTGCCCAGGGAATCGCCCAGCTGCCCCTGCTCAGCGGCCTGCCCCTGCGCCTGGGGATGTGGTCGCTGTTTACCCTGTTCGGCATCGCCTTCACCCTGCGCTACTCGGCGCGCACCCGCCGCCGGGATGTGAGTGTTGAGCCGATACCGGCGGCTCACCAGGCCCGACTCGGCTGGGCGGACCGGCTGGTGCTGGCCGCCCTGGCAGGCACCATCATCTGGATAGTCTGGGGTGTGGTGTTCGCGGGTTACTTCCTGCCGGAAATCGCCACCCAGTTCGTCGTTCTCGGCATTGCCGCGGGCTTGATCGGCAGCGTGTTTCGCCTGGATGGGATGCATGCCAACGGGGCGGTCCAGGCGTTTCGGCAGGGCGCGATGGACCTGTTGCCGGCTGCCCTGGTCGTGGGCTTCGCCCGCGGCATCGTTTATCTTCTGGGCGGCGATGACCCGACCCAACCCAGCCTGCTGAACACCCTGCTGTTTTACGGCAGCGAATCGATCGACGGGCTGCCCGCCTGGCTCGCGGCCTGGGGCATGCTCTGCTTCCAGTCGATCTTCAATTTCTTCGTCACCTCGGGCTCTGGCCAGGCGGCGCTGACCATGCCGCTGATGGCGCCGCTATCCGACCTGATCGGCGTCACTCGCCAGGTGGCGGTGCTCGCTTTCCAGCTCGGCGACGGGCTCACCAATATGGTCGTGCCGACCTCCGCGTCGCTGATGGGCTGCCTGGGCGCCGCGCGGCTCGACTGGCTGCAGTGGCTGCGAACGGCCCGTTGGTTCTTGCTCGGGCTTGCGCTGCTGGCCAGCCTGTTCGTGGTGCTGGCGACGGTGTTTGGTTACCATTGAGCCGGGACAGCAGACGGTCTGCGGATCAGCGGAGTTGGCGAGCGCCTAGATTTTTGCCGCGAGGTAACTTGCCTGGTTGATGGCGGTCTTGGCGTCCAGCTCCGCGGCTTCCCAGACCCCGCCCACCAGGCTGAGCTCCGGCCCGCTGCCCTGCAGCTCGTCGTACAGGGTCCGCAGCGGTAACTGGCCGGCGCAGACGATCACCGTATCCACCTCCAGCAGGCGCTGCTGGCCGTTGACGCTGATATGCAGGCCGGCGTCGTCGATCTTGCGTTACTCCACCGTGCGATTAAGGACATCCACCAACAATGCGGTTAAGGACACCCACCACAGTGCGGTTAATGCGGTTAAGGACACCCACCACACCTGCGCCCACCACACCTGCGATTAAGCAATCCGATTAAGGACACCCACCAAATTTCTTCAGAAACAAAAACTCAGCAATGCCCACCACACCGCCGCCAAGCTGAGCAGACCTCGGCGCAAGGATTGGTTGAACGGGAGTTCTCTCCGACAGGGTGCGTGCAGGTTGGCGAGATTGCCGCGGCAGGAAAGTAAATCCACTGGGGTAGTGAACGGTGGAGCATTTAAATGGTAGTCCTTGACGCTCAGCTGGCCGAGACATCCAGGCAGACGGTCAGGCGCTACTAAAAATACGTCCCATTCTGCGGGCTCCGCCGATCCAGCGCCGACCCGACGCCGCCGCGTAGCGACGCAGGTGAGGCAAGGCACCGATCGCCTGCAGGGATACGCCCTGGATATCCAGTGCCAGTTCAAACCACTGTTCGTTACTGAGGCGCAGCTGATCCAGTATGGGTCTTGCGTTTTCGGAAATGGAACCGCGTTTATCCGATCGCACACAGCGGCCAGTCGCTTCAACGAGGGCAATGTAATCATGGATTTTGACCGGGATACTCTCCGCTGATGTCCGGGACTGCCCGCCGTTAGAGAAGGGAAATAATGAATTACGTCTACCCGGCGATTCCGTTGGCGTGAATTTCGAGCCCGACGCGGTTGCAGTCAGGTCCTCGAGTCGCTCACGTATGGACGTGAAGTCGGAATCGTGCAGGCCCGACGCAATTCCAGCTCTGACCGGATTGAGATCAACATAGGCCATGCAAGAGAGCAGGGCCGCGTCGTCCAACAGCGCCTGGGATTTAAAGCGCCCCTCCCAGAACCCCCCACAGAACCCGACAACCACATTTCAGCGCCGCCCGAGAGACACGATCAGCAAGAC